>JAQVLL010000272.1 GCA_028704195.1 Smithellaceae bacterium | reverse complement strand
TTTCATTATACCAGCGCCTGTATGGAAATAAATCAATAAAACCGCAATGACCACCATATTTTTCCCGGGAGATTTTCAGGAAGTCGTTTTCATGCAGCAACTCATAGTCATCTAGGGGAATAACCGGGTCATCAGCCGAAATGAATATATTTACCGGGATGTTTAGATTCTGAAAAGATTTATCCGTCAAGGTATATAACTTGAAATAATTTCTGTAGGAGGTGAACTCCGGAAAATAAATCATAATATCCGCCGTAAGATCCATGCAGGTCCTGGCATTCAGCATTTTTGTAAAATTGTATTTATGGGGGAAAAGCCGCTGTTTTTGTTTCAGGGACCGTTTCCATTTTTTTAAAAAGTATTTACGGTAAAGCCTCGGACCCTGGTCGATGGCCAGTGTCGTTTTGTAAGGATCCAGAGGAGGACTCACAGCGAATACATGCCTTAAATTCCTGATCGGTATCCGGGAGTGTTTTATTGCAATCCGCAGTGAAAAGTTGGCTCCCATAGAAAAGCCGAGAAGATAGACGGGCTGATCTTCTTCGTGCATCGCCAGAGTGCTGACCGCGCTGAATGTCTCATCAAGCAGGGCGCCGTGAAACAGGCCCTCGTTGAGGTGGTGAGATTCCCCGTGGTCCCTCAGATTCAAGCGGCCAACGGAAAAACCTTTCTTAAAAAAATACGAAGCGGCAGCCAGAACATAAGCGGAAGAAGATGAACCCTCCCAGCCATGCAGGATGATGATCAGCCCTCTGGTAGCGGGATGCCGGGAAAAATGGGCCAGCAGCTTTGATCCTTCCGATGTGCTGATGATCAATTCCTTTGAATGATCCAGCAGGGAGCGGTGAGGGGGGATGAGTAAACGCGCGGAAGCCATGATGGACTGAATGTGCCTGTTTTTCAGGAAAGACCGGGGCATAAAACAGGTATCTTCAGGTTTTGATTTGAGTTTCATGAGATTCTTTGTGAATAACCCCGCCAGAAGCGGATGGGGTGTATAAAAACATGGTGGCGGTGCCTGGATTTGAACCAGGGACACTACGGATATGAGCCGTATGCTCTGACCAACTGAGCTACACCGCCGCAGAAGGAATTTTATCGCATATCAAGAAACTTATGTTACTTTCAGCTGACGCGCGCAAGGTTTACAGCTTGCGGAGTCGCCCGGACGCTATATCGAAGAGCGGATCGTTTGTCAATAATTATTGAGAAACCTCAAGCTCATAAACAACAATATGGCTTCGTGAGCTAATGGAAGCACCAACAGACTTCACCAGTGCCAGGACAATCTCGGGGGCACCGTCATTATCAACGTCTTTGAAACAGTAGTCAGCGACATAGCCGTTGATTTTTTTTGTTCTCCAATTTTCAGCCATCCCTAGGCCGTCCCACTCCAGATTGTAAATTTCACTGGATGTGAAAAGCTTGACGTTTTTTAAAATCCGGCCGACCGATGAGATGTTTTTGACAATAATCATCTCTTTTTTCCCGTCATTGTTGGTATCAAACATCAAAATCCGCAGATTGGCAAAAGCGCTTTCGTTCTGTTCGGCCTCTTGGGACTGCAGTTTATGCCGGTCAATGTTGGCGATGTAATTGTTGCTTCCGCCATAGACCACATCGCTTCTCCAGATCAGTTCATCCGGAGAAAAGCCAAAAGATAAAATCCGGCTCATCGGTTTATTGGTCTTTTCGATGATCATCAAGTAGTCCAGTTCGTCCAGAGCGATGATTTTTTCAGTCGTGCCCGAACCCAGCGTATCGATGGTTAATCCGTAAACGGACAATCCCATGGGAATTTTTAATTTGTCACCGGCAACATATTTCCCGTCCTTCCAGATCATTTCGTAAATCTGTGTTTCAAATACCTTATCAAATCCATAAGTTTGTCCTAAAAGCATGGGAATTCCCGAGGATGTATCAATGACGCGCAGAAAATACCGGATATTCGATGCAATGGTTTTATATTCACCGTTTTCGTATTGAAGGACAAAGGAATTCAGCAGACGATTATTCAATGAAGTGACGATGATTTCCGGGGTGCCGTCCTTATTGATGTCCGCCACATCCACCGATACGTATTGATGGTAAGATTTGCCCTTAATTTCATTCAATAATTTTAAATCATTATCTATTTTCTGGTAGATATAGATATTATGCCTGTCAATGACAACGACTTCATTTTTCCCGTCGCGGTTGACATCGCCAATATCCATTCCGTTGAATTCCGTTTTGAACTGCTGGCTCATCCAGAACCCTCTTTTACGAGCCAGCGGATCGGTGGCGTCAATGAAATCAGGATTAATCATGGAAGTAAAAGTCGCTTTTCTTCCCCCTGTTTTCATGCCGGCAATGATTTGTGATTCACGCGAAGTTCCCGAAGTGGACGCCGGCCCAGCCGCGGGAGTAACTGCCGCCCCCTGCGGTTGCGTTGCGGATCCGGTAATGTGTATGACAGCCCGCCGGGAAAAGTCGTTAATCTTCGGAATAACATCATCGAGGGTTTGCGATTCAGAGGAGATCCCAACGTCTGCTTTACCGCTTGCCACATCGATCAGTTTACCGTCGATGCTAATGGTTTTACCGATTTTTGTAATGCTTCCCCACACGACGTAGTCGGCATTCAGTTTTTTACCGATATCCTGAACATCCTTGATGCACAGATCTTTGGCGCCTGATCTTTTGAGAGCCTCCTGAGCGGCTTCTTTGCGGGTAACGGTAATTTTATCGGCGACGGCGATCCGGCTTGAGAGCATATCCCCGATTCCCTGCCGGACGTATTCAATATTATCTGCGCTGTGAAGCGAAAAGGGCAAAACAGCAACCGTGTATTTTTCCTTTGCCCAAACGGATACCGCCATCAGGACCATGATGGTCAGACAGAGAATGGCCGAAATAGTTCTTTTCATATTGATCTCCCGGAGTTTATAGAATGTCACTAATAAAACCTGAGTGTCTCTAGCACTTTAAAAATGATAATTCAAGACTGTTTTCATGCTTCATGATTTCAGAGGAAGAACATAAAAAAGGACGGCAAAAAAGTGGCATGTGCTTCCGGCGAGAACAAACATGTGCCATATTGCGTGGTTGAAAGGGAGTGATTCCCATACATAAAAAATAACCCCTAAAGAATAGGCAAGACCGCCCGCGAACAACCACACAATTCCTCCTGCCGGCATCGACCCCATTAAGGGTTTAATGGCAAAAATGACCATCCATCCCATGAAAAGGTAGGCGATGGTCGAAATAATCTTAAAACGATGTACAAAAAATATTTTAAATACGACCCCGGTAATAGCAAGAAACCAGACTGCGGCAAACAACGTCCACCCCAGGACGCCGCGAAGGGTCACCACCAGAAACGGGGTGTAAGTTCCCGCGATTAAAAGATAAATGCAGGAGTGGTCGATGATTTTCAATGCATTTTTTATCTTCGGTTTCTTAAAGCTGTGATACAGAGTTGATGCCGTGTATAATAAAATCAGGGTAATACCGAAAATCGTACAGCTCACAACATGCCCTGTATTCCCGTAAAGACTTGAAAAAACGATCAGCAGAACCAGGGCGGCGATACTCAAAAGAACACCCGTACCGTGTGTAATACTGTTGAGCAGTTCTTCGTGATAGCTGCAGGCACGCGTTGGATTTGATTGGACCATGATTTTCACCCTGTGAATCTCTTATGTTCACTGATCAGATTAGTCAATGCATTTTATGGAATGGAGAGGGATTATTTATGTGTCTGAGCCTATGATGTACAAATTTTAAAATCTTGACAGGTTTTTTTTATGTAATATATGGTAATATAAATAAGTTGATTTCATCATCAATCCACTGGCCAAGACAGAAGTAAAATATTTTTATCATCATTATTTCGGGTTTGCGGTGCATTTGTTGACACATAAAAGAAGACTCAGTGCTTTGGGCCCCGGTGGTCTTAGCAGAGAGAGGGCAGGCTTCCAGGTGCGTGACGTTCACTATACGCATTACGGCCGTATGTG
>JAQVLL010000271.1 GCA_028704195.1 Smithellaceae bacterium | reverse complement strand
GAATATAACCGAAACAAAGATTCCGGCTGTCTTCAAACACAACGAGTTCCTGCGATATAAATTCGCAGCATTGATCCGCGATATCAACATATCGGGTAGCCTCTACCGGGTCCTCGGTTCTGGCGGCAAAATCCAGAAATGCATTGGCCGCAAAAACCGTTGTGACCATATTGGGTTTGCCTTCCGGCACATAGAATGCCCGCGCCATCCACGGGAAATTATACCCCCATGAAATACCCGCATATCCAGCACAGGTCATTTGCCGCAGCAGTTCGAGCAGTATCCGGGCCTCGTCCATTCGCCCCTGCGCAACCAGGCCCGAAGCAAACAGCGCCAGGCCCTTGGCATTATAACCTTTGGGCACTCCGGCTACCGGTCTCAGATTTATGGGAGAACGTTTCAAAAGTTGAATCCAGGCAAGCCGGCAGAACCTTGATCCGCTCAGGGGGAATTTTTGAAACCACCTGGAATTCAGCCCGTCAAACAGGTCCCAGCCTTTGTAGGCCTGGGCTGCGCAATAAGCATCCAGTTTTTGAAGGGCGCGCATGTTTACAGCCTGATTGCCAATCCGGTTCTCAATGATTCGATTATCTTAAAGGTCAGCAGGGTCGTGCTGAATATTTCATCAAACGAAATGGCGCTGCTGCCTGATCGGATTGCGTTGATAAATTCAACAATCTCCTGCTTTTGGCCTTTATCCTGAGAAAACAGTTTCTTTTCGGTTTTCTTGCCGCGGGAATGGATTTTCAGCGATCTGAAATCATCCAGAATCGCAGTGTTTCTGTTTCCATAGACTTCCAGATATTCCTTGGAAAGGGATTTGTCTCCATTTGAAAAATAAGAGATGCTCCCCACAGATTGATTCCGGTACTTGACCGCAATAGTCAGAATATCGTCCAGGCCGTCGCAATCATCCACAGAGACCGCATAAACAGAAACCGGCAAAGAACCGCTCAGGTAGGTCAATAAATCCACGAAATGACAAACCTCGCCAATGATTCTGCCGCCCCCGGTTTCAGGGTCCTGAATCCAGGATGAAGCCGGTATTTTGCCGGCATTGATTCTATAGTTCATCGCCAGAGGCCCGCTTCCAAAAAATTCCTTTACAGCCCTGGCAAATGGGGAAAACCTGCGATTAAATCCCACCATGAATTGAGGCTTGTCAGCTTTCGATTGATAGACCGACGCGATCTCGTGCAGTTCATTTTCCGTCAGGCACAGCGGCTTCTCGACAAAAACATGTTTTCCAGCCGCGAGCGCCTTCAGCACATACCTGGCGTGGGAATCGTGCCGTGATGCAATAAAGACGGTGTTGATATCATGATTACCAATAATATCGTTTTCATTCCCGGTGCAGAAACCAAATCCGAACCGGTCAGCCGCCGACCTTGCGCCGGCGCTGCTCGAGGTCATCACGCCGCATCTGAAAATGTTTTTGTCATCTGGGAGATTGGGTAAAAGATAGCTCTGAGCATAGGACCCTGCCCCGATAAAGCCGATCGAAACGTGCGCCGATTTGAGCGAAGAAGGCGTTAATTCGATTCGGGTCGCACCCGCCTCAAATGGTTTTGACGCGTCATATTCGATCAGTATTCCGACAAACGGCTCCGACTTCGCCATCATCATGTCATAAGCTTCAAATGCTTTTTCAAGGGGAAAGGTGTGAGTCGTCAGATAACCGACATTGATCTTTCCGCCTGCAATGAGTTCCTGAAAAGCTTGCATGTTGCGGTTCTCGGTCCAACGTACATAAGCGGGCGGATAGTCATATCCCTTTTCTTCATAGCGGGAATCATAGCGCCCCGGACCGTATGAGCAGGACATCCTGACCTGCAGTTCTTTTTGATAGTAATGGGGCTCGCGATCATAGCCGGTCGGAACCGCTCCGAGCACAACGACCGTGCCCTTCTTGCGTGAAACAGCGCCCGCGAAATTGATCGGATCCAGGGAATCGCTGGCTGCGGTTATAATGATGGCGTCACAGCCGATTCCATTGGTAAACCTGTAAATCCGATCTTCTATGTCGCTGTCTTTGCGGTTCATTCCCAGATCCAGGCAATTCTTTAATGCCAGGTCAACCATGTTTTGATTAACATCTATACCAATCACCCGCACGCCCGAAGACCGCAAAAGCATTGCCGCGAGTTGACCGATCAGGCCCAGCCCGATTACGGCGCAGGTTTCCCCCAGGCGCAGATCCGCCTGTCGAACCCCCTGCAAGGCAATGGCGCCAAGCGTGTTGTATGCCGCCTGTTTGAGTTCCCCACCGGGATGCAACTTCACGCATAAATTCACGGGAACAGCCACGATTTCGGCATGGCACGCGGCCGCACCGCCGCAAGCTGCCAGATCTCCCACATTGAAGCCTCTGACGCCGGAACCGACGCCAATGACTTCTCCCGCACAGGAATATCCCAGCGGGGATTGCGCATCCAGCTTCTTCATAACAGCGCGGTAAGTCTGAATGATCCCCTGCGATCTCAGCGTATCAAGAACCTGTTTAACCTGCTGAGGCCTTTCCTTGGCCTTGCCGATATATCCTTTTCTGGCAGCCTTTACGGTGCTTCCCTCCGTTCCCGCGCTGATGAGCGAATAATGATTTTTTACCAGTATGGTTCCCGGATTCAGCGCTGGACAGGGCACTTCCATGACAGACATGGCCCCTGTTTTTAACTTCTGAGTCAACTGCTGCATGTGTGATTACCCTGATCAACTGGAAGATCGTGCATGATATCGAAATTCCGAATGTCGGTTTTGCTTTATCATAGTCCAATCATTTTTATTTTTTGCTGTTTTGAAAGACGCATTCAGACACTCACCCGCATAGCCCATGTCCGGACCACGTAATGAAAGGTTATTTACAGATAATTATTTCGTCGGAGTGTTCGTCAGTGCTCCAATCCAGATTGATTCCATCGCGCTATGACATCGGCAATCGACAGTTTCGATTCGACTTTCTTTAAATGCTCGCCCAGATCAAAAGCTTTGAATCTGAGCTTTACCGGACGGCAGGGAACTCCAAAGCAAATTGAGTACGGCGGCATGGTTTTCGTCACAACGCTGCCGGCGCCAATAATGCAGCCTTCTGAAACGGTTACGCCCTTCAGCAGCGTCACGTTCGCTCCGATCCAGACATCATCTTCGATAATAATGGGGGCGATGTTCCGGATCTCTCCGACAGAAAAAATCGTTACCCCCACTCGATCGAACACATGATCATCGCATTCGGCCACAAAGTTCGGGCCGATAAAAACATTGTTGCCGATTTTCATTGATCGAGCCGAAATGTGAAAATTCCTGGCTATCGCCACATTGTTCCCAAGCTCCAGTTCCTCTGGGCGATGGACCACGCCACCTCTGGACAGGATTATGTTTGCGCCATAGCCTTTCAGTCTCTTAAAGAGCCGTGCATAAATCAGCTTTCGAAGCAATTCACGTATGTCCATTGGGGTTTCCTTGGCGATATCGCAGCCACAGAGCCTCCAGATCGGAGCTCAATGTGTGCAGATTATATTGTCTTGACAATGCGTAGCTCTTTTCGCCTGCACCCTCAAGATATAGAGTTTGGTCGAGCGCCCTGGCGGCCTCAAGTGGGTTGCGGTCAAAAAGAATGTATCCATTTTCATCCGGCAAAACCATATCTTGAGCGCCACTGATGTTTGTCGTAACCATGGGCTTGCCGCAGGCAAGGGCTTCAATCATCGCGGTCGACCATCCCTCTTCATGGGAACCGATCATCACCAGATCGGCAGCTCCAAGATATTCACTTACCTCTGATAGCGAGACAAGCCCCGTGATGCGAACCTCTCCATTCTGAATCAGGTCGCAATTCTCTGTTTCCATTTGTTGCCGGTCTTCGCCGTCTCCGATAAAAATCACCATAGCGGACGAATTGACGCGAAGGTAATGCCGAAGCGTCTGGATAACAAATGGCCACCCTTTCACCCAGCAGAGCCTCCCGTTTACCGCGATAATGGTTCTGTCCAAGGGCAGCCCCAGCCGCCGCCGGCATTCATCCCGCTC
>JAQVLL010000007.1 GCA_028704195.1 Smithellaceae bacterium | reverse complement strand
CAGAGTTTTCTTTCCTGCCGCCGCGAGTGACGCAGATAAATTAACCGCGGTGGTCGTTTTGCCGACGCCGCCCTTTTGATTTGCGATGCATATGATTTTATTCATTATTTTTGTGTTAGTCTTTCGAAAATTTCTTTTTGAAAAACCTTGGCAAGCACTAACACAAAAAAGGGTTTTTTAGAAGGGTTTTTTGCTTTATTTTGTCTTTCGGGCAATAATAATTTTACGAGGCGGACCCAAAAACGTTTTATTTATATCATATTGATTTATTTGATATATTTTTGATGTGTTTTCGTTCTTTAGAGCGGTTTCCAATTCGGTGGAAACATCCCGCCCCTTTAGAGTTATCAACAGGCCTTCCGGGACGAGAAAATACTGTCCCAGGGGCAGCAGATCGGACATTTTAAAAGCGGCCCGCGAAATGACCATTTCAAATTTTTCACGCCACGTATCCGTACGAGTGACGTTTTCCGTCCGGTCGTGAATGATGAAAGTGTTTTCCAGTTTCAAAAGGCGTATAACCTGTTTTAAAAAAGATACCTTCTTGCGATTGGATTCCAGCAGGTGAAGTTGCAGGGACGGAAAGGAAATTTTTAAAGGGAGTCCCGGAAACCCTGCGCCGGAACCGATATCTACGACCCTTGCCTTTGGAAGGGTGATGAATCTGGCAACGGTCAATGAATCCAGAAAATGACGCTTTACAATGTCGCCAGTCGTTTTTTCAGAGATCAGGTTGGTTTTCTCGTTCCACTTTAAGAGCTCATTTTGGTATAAATCAAAAAGGGCGAGTTGTTTTTCATGAAGTTCGATGCCCAGGAGTCTGGCGTTTTGCTGAAGGTAAAGCATATCCGGATTCATACATATTGAATTAACAAAAATCAGGCACCACCGCAAATGCTAAATGTCATGAATCAGTCATTCTACAAAATAGTATTTACGCACCAACCCCCTGAAATGCAGGGGGGATGGCAGGGGGCCGTCTGGCGTCAGGCTCCGTCTCTCTCCGTCGATTGCCGCCGGCCTGAAGGAAGCTCTCATCACCCCCGGACTTTGTGTAAACTGTTTTATGATGACCGGAATATTTATGGAATTTTCCGCGTAGAAGATCAGTACGTGCGCTCGGTCCATACTGCTTTTCAAAGCGATGTCTGGAAAGACAGCTGTGTGGAGTTTTTTGTGCAGCCTAAAGTTGCTGGAGGCTACTTTAATTTTGAGTTCAACTGCGGCGGTGTTCTTCTGCCCTCCCATGTTACAAATCCCATGCGTGTGAATGGCCGTTTGAAAGAATTTCATCCACTGGTATCGCTTGATGATCGGCAAATCCGTCGTTTTTCCACGCTGGGCCAAGTGGTCGAGCTGGAAATTCCAACGCCGATCGTCTGGCACCTGGAGTTTGCAATTCCCTTTGCAGTTTTAGAAAAATATACGGGGCCGCTTGGTGCCGTGACGGGACAAGTCTGGCGGGCCAATTTCTGTAAATGCGGCAATGAAACTTCTCATCCCCACTGGCTTTCCTGGTCACCGCTTCGGGAGAGGAATTTTCACGATCCCGCAAGCTTCGGTTCCATAGAGTTCTGTTAAAATTTGGATCCCTCTGACCACCCTAAATTCTTCGTGCATTTCTTTTGGGACAGTTTTATATAACCCCAACGATTTTGGAGGGGATGGTTCTTACCGTTGAAAGCAAAAACAAAAAACATCAGCATTGTTTTATACAGGCCCAAGTACGCCGGCAATATCGGTTCGGTGGCTCGGGCGGCCAAAAATATGGGAATCACCGGAATCATCGTGGTGGGTGCAAAGGAATTTGATCATGAGGAAATGGAGCAGCGCTCCACGCATCTTGCGGCGGATGTTCTGGATCAAATTCAATATGTCGCGTCCATCGAGGATGCGCTGGGAGGCTTCAATCACATTGTAGGCACGACCGCGCGCCTCGGTCGGGCACGGGGGCCGTTTGTATCACCGCGCGCGGCGGCGCAAAAAATCGCCGGCCTTTCGCAGAACAACAAGATCGCTCTTTTGTTCGGTCCGGAAGACACGGGGCTGGCCAACGAACAGCTGCGCCTCTGCCACAGCGTAGTCACCATTCCGACATCGCGGGAATTTACCTCATTGAATCTTTCCCAGGCCGTGATGATTCTCTGTTATGAAATCTTCATCGTTTCGTCGCCGATGGCGGGAGTTTCTCCCAAACTGGCTTTATCGTCCGAGACGGAAGGCATGTATCGGCAAATTAAAGACCTGCTGTCTGAAATCGGATTTTTAAATCCGGAAAACCCGGAATACTGGATGCTTGATGTGCGCCGCTTTTTCGCCCGTTGTGGTCTGCTGTCACGTGAAGTTAAAATCATCCGGGGGATCTGCCGGCAGATAGAGTGGTATGCAAGACACAAAAGAACTTGACTTTAGGCCTGATTTGGCGTGAAAGAAAAACCTTGAAATTTAAAGAGTAACCAAACCTTAAATCCGTAACGATGGAGGTTGTTTCTTATGAGAAAAATATTTTCATTTACCGGCGCCAAAAAAATTGTTTTCGGCAACGGATCGCTTCTAACCCTTGCGGAACATCTCAAGGAACATCACGCAAAAAATCCTCTGGTTGTTATCGATAAAAATCTGGCAAAAACCGGACTGCAGGAAAAAATTGCCAGTATTCTGGCGTCCGAAGGCATCAGGTACACCGTATTCGACAAAGTGGAACCGGAACCCCGCATTGAACTGGCGGATGAGGGTGCGGCACTGTCCTTGAAAAATAAATGCGACAGCGTGATCGGCATCGGCGGCGGTTCCGCCATGGACGTGGCCAAGGCCATTGCCGTGATTGCAACCAACAAAGGTGCTGCGGCGGATTATCTGGGGTTGAACAAAATCCCGAAACCTGGTCTGCCCAAAATCATGATTCCCACCACCGCGGGCACCGGCAGCGAAGTGACATTTACAGCGGTTTTTATTCGCAAGAACCTCAAAAAGAAAGAAGGAATGAACAGCCCGTATCTTTATCCCGATCTGGCGCTACTGGATCCGGAGCTTACGCTCAGCCTGCCCCCGGAGCCGACGGCGCACACCGGTCTGGACGCTTTGTGCCACGCGATCGAATCCTACACGTCGATCAACGCTTCACCGCTCAGCGAAATGTTCTCACTCGAAGCCATCGCGCTGATTGCCGAAAATCTGCGCACCTGTGTGCATGACGGTAAAAACATCGCCGCCCGTGAGAGAATGCTGCTGGGCAGCCTTTATGCGGGCATCGGTCTGGCCAACGCGGGCGTCACCGCCGTTCATTCCCTGTCTTACCCTCTGGGAGGGAGATTTGGCGTTGGTCACGGTCTGGCCAATACGATCCTGCTGGCTCCGGTCATGGCATTTAACCTGCCCGGAGCTCTGGAAAAGTTTGCCGACGTTGCCGAGGCGATGGGGGAATGCGTTGACGGGCTCCCTCTGCGTGAAGCCGCCTACCTGGCTGTGGACGCGGTTGAGGCGTTGATTGAAGATTGCGGCATCACGTCCTCGATACGGGACTTTGGTGTGAAGGAGGCCGATTTTCCGTTACTGGCGGATGTGGCCATGACCGTTGCCCGGCCGCTGGAGAACAACCCACGCAAAATGACAAAAGAAGAAATGATTGCGATTTACGCGCAGGCTTTTTAAACAAGAAAGGATAGATGAATATGGCAGGAGCTGAACTGATCGGCAAGGAGGAAATCAAGGAAGTCATGGATGTGCTGGAAACAGGCATCCTGATGCGATACGGGTTTGACAAGGAAAGAAAGGGGGTCTACAAGGTTCGGCAATTTGAAGCAGATTTTGCCAAATATTGCGGTGTCAGCCACGCGTTGGGTGTGACGTCCGGTTCCGCGGCTCTGAAAGTCGCTCTGGAGGCACTGGATGTCGGTCGCGGAGACGATGTGCTGGTGCCGGCCTTTACCTTTCTGGCCACTTACGAAGCGGTGTTGGAAGTCGGCGCCATTCCGATTATGGTGGATATCGACGATACGCTGAACCTGGATCCCGATGAAATTGAAAAGAAGAAGACGCCCTATACCAAGGCCGTCATTCCCGTCCACATGTGCGGACTGGCTGCCAACATTGACCGGATTGTCGAGGTTGCCCGTAAAAACAACCTGCTGGTGCTGGAAGACAACGCGCAGGGCTGCGGTGCCAGTTTCAAGGGGAAAAAGCTGGGCGGCTTCGGAGACATGGGAACCTTCAGCTTTGACTACGTTAAAACGGTTACGACCGGAGAGGGCGGCTTGGTGATCACCAACAACCGCGATCTCTACCTCCGTTCGGAATGGTACTCCGATCACGGTCACGATCACAATCCCAATGTCGGCCGCGCGCTCGAAGGAAGAAGCATTCTGGGATTCAATTACCGGATGAACGAACTTCAGGGCGCTTTAGGGCTGGCGCAGCTGAGGAAACTGGATTACCTCATCGGCGAGCAGAAGAAAAATAAAAAGGTCATTATGGACGCGCTTGCCGCCATACCCGGTGTGGGATTCCGCGCGAAGCAGGATCCTGAGGGAGATTCCGCGACTTTTCTGGCATTCAACTTCCCAGAAGAGCAAAGGGCGCTCAAATTCCAGACACTGCTGGCCGCCGAAGGTATTGATACGACCTGCTACAAAAATAACCTGTGGCACTATGTTCCCAACTGGGAGCATTTCCTGGCGTTTTCAACAGCCAATTCCAAAAAGCATCCGTTCACCGATCCGCTGTACAAAGGCAAGGTAGAGTATTCACGGGAAACCATTCCCCATGCGGAGGATATTCTGGGGCGGACGCTGGTGATGGGAATTTCCGTAAGGATGGGCGACGAGAGACTTGACGCCATCCGGAAAGCCATTGAGAAAGCGGCGAAGAATATCTAAAAATTATTTTTGCAGGTTCTATGGACTGTCGGGACCTGTAAAAATTTTACAGTGAAAAAAACCGTGTCGGATAGGTCGGACATGGTTTTTTTTCATGCACATGATTGCGGACTTGCCGACTGAAATATATTTGACACTCGCGGAAGACAGCCTTATACTTTTTCTCAATACTCAATAAATTGCATGTCTTTCAGGAGTCCTATGCGAAAATTCTATCATTATGAATTCACCGTACCGGAAGAGGCGGAAGATCAAAACGGTCATGTAAATAATATTGAATACCTCCGGTGGATGCAGGATGCCGCGATGAAGCATTCCGAAACAGTCGGATGCACGCAGGCGACGGAAGCCGCCGGTGCCACCTGGGTGGTGCGCACCCACAAAATTGAATATTTCAAGCCCGCGTTTGCCGGCGACAGGATCGTGGTGGAAACCTGGGTTGCCGATTTCCGCCGTGTGCAGTCGCTGCGCAAGTACAAAATCCTGCGCTTGTCAGACAAATCCTTGCTGGCGGAGGGAGAAACCAACTGGGTTTTCGTGGACGCCCAAAAGGGCTCTTTGCGCTCTATTCCCGAAGAGGTGAGAGCCACGTTTGAGCCCCTGCCCACAGGGACTGAGGCTCAACCCATCGGTTGAAGATGTAGGATATTGCTTATCCCGGGTCCTTGCAATCATTCGTTGTGTGCAAGTCCTCCTTCATCCGTTCAAGCAGCGTTGTCACATCTTTTTTAATGGATTGAAATTCCTCAACCGTCAAGCCGCTCCGGCAGAAAAGTTCGACAGGAACGCTTACGGCCTGCTTTTTCATAGCTCTTCCCCGGGAAGTGAGCGCCGCCATCACTTTCCGTTCATCTTCGGGCAGACGTTTCCGGGTGATCAATCCTGCCGACTCCAGTCGTTTAAGCAATGGGGTCAGCGTTCCGGAATCAAGGTACAAAAGCCTTCCGATGTCGCCTACGCTCAACGTTTCATGTTCCCAGAGCACCAGCATCACGAGGTACTGGGGATAAGTGATGTTGAGCTTTTCCAAAAAAGGGCCGTACAGCTTTGTCAAGACGCGCGAGGCGGCATACAGCACAAAGCATAGCTGGTTATCCAGTTTCAGAAATTCATCTTCATTCATATAACCCGCCTTTATTTTAATTTGCGGTCAATTTCCCCAATCAGGGTTTGTGTCTGATTGTCCATAAGGGCAAACCCCGTATCTTTTTTGTAAACGATATTCCTTTGTTTGTCCATAATGATATAGACCCGCTTTGAAAACGGCAGCAGCTTGTGGTCCGCGCCATATATTTTGGCAACCTCGCCTTTTTCGTCTGTCAAAAGCGTTAAACTGGAAAGGTTGTGCTTTGCAATAAAATCCCGGTGGGATTTGGCTGAATCTCTGCTGATCCCGATCACTTTGATTTTTCGCGCTTCAAACTTTTTTATGTTTTGTTGAAACTCAACAAATTCCGCTGTTCAATTCTTGCTGTCGTCTTTTGGATAAAAGGCGATGACAGCGCCGTGATAGTCGTTCATGACTTCACTGAGTTTTACCATTTTGCCGTTTTGGTCAGGCAGCGTGAAATCATAAGCTGCTTTGCTTTGCACATCGGATGTCTTTTTAACATCCATTGATGAGCAGGCCAGAAATACAGATAACATTAATACCATCAGAACCCATTTTTTGCTGATCATTATTACCTCCCGAAAAATTATTTATTTTATCAACCACCTCGCAGCAAGCTGCGGAGAATGAACGCTTGTCCCGCATGAACGTCATTAAAACTGTTTTTATCAACCCCTGCCTGACTCGGGTGCCTTATCCTCTTCAGGATCATTGCAAGGGAACATCAATTACAAAATGAAGGTACAGGCCGTTTTCCACAGAATGCAGGGGCACCCAGTAAGTGGCCAGGAGTTTATCTTTCGCTTTGTTGATGAGTCGCTGCGGATTTCCGGTGGCAAGCGCTTTGTCCGCCAGACAATCCTTTCTGCATTTATCCGGATAAGGGGAAATGTCGCGGCACTTGACACCGGAAGGCACGCCCAGATGTCGCGCACTCTGGTTGGCGTCAATAATGGTGCGGTTTTTCTGAACGAGCAATACCGGATGAGGAAAATTGTCCCACATGAAACGAAATGATTTGCAAATGTCTGAATTGACTTCCTCCTGGTTTTTATTATAGTTTTTATTCATATTCCCCCCCTTTTTCGCACGCCTATAATTTATTGTGCACAATTATATTTCGCACAATATAATATAATGCAATACATGTCAAGCTTTTTTTAATCCTGATGCCGGAGAACGAACATTCATTCTCCTCAGCGTGCTGTGAGGTAGTTGATTCTCCATTTGCAGCAAAATGCATTCAAGGTCTGAAACTTCGTGCAGTCAATCATTGACTGATTTTAGGAACTGTGCCAATTTACAATAACTAATTACGAAACAGAGGTATGTTTATGCTCAGAGTTGAACTTAACGCCGTGGCTCCGGATTTTACCCTGCAGGATTTTAACGGCAAAACCGTCAGCCTTGCCGATTTCACCGGGCAAGAAAATGTTCTGGTTGTTTTCAATAGAGGCTTTTTCTGACCGTTCTGCCGCGCGCACATGGCGCAGTTGCGCCGGGACTATGAACAATTTGTATCTCTTGAGACGGAAATTCTCGTTGTCGGTCCGGAAAAGGCGGAAGATTTCCTCAAGTACTGGGCCAAAGAAAATCTGCCGTTTATCGGCCTGCCTGATCCCGAGCACCGTGTGTTGAAATTGTACGGCCAGGAAGTCAATCTGTTCAAGCTGGGCAGACTTCCCGCACAGATGCTGATTGACAAATCCCAAAAGGTACGCTTCGTGCACTACGGTCATTCGATGGCGGACATCCCGTCGAATGAGGAAATTTTAAGCCTGATAAAAACACAGCTATGAGATGATCGTCTGCAGTTTGGAAAAACCTGCGTAGGCAAAATAACCTGCAAACGCCGTCAGAAAAACCGCACAGCAGGCAATCAGGACACGGTAGCGGCGGTCTGTCAGGAAATGCCTGCCACCCGCCACGGCGCCCGAAATGAAGGAATACCATGCCAGGTCCGCCAGAATGTGGCCGGTAAAGAAAAAAACGATACCCCAGACGCCAAATTGCCATGAATAAAGGATATACCCAAGGCCGATGGTTGCCCACCAGATGATCCAATAGGGATTCGATACGCTCATGAAGATGCCGCTTGCCACCGGATGGTTCAATCGTTTTTGCCTGACTTCCCGGTTAAGGGTAAGTGACGGAAGTCCACGGAACATTCCGAAGGCCATCCACAGGAGAATGACGGCCCCGCCGAGTGCGCTCGCTGCAAAAACATACGGCTGCTGAAAAAAAGGTGCCATGCCTGCCAAAAGCGCAATGACCAGCCCCAGCTCCAGGATAGCGTGTCCGGCAATCATCAGTGGCCCGGCAATAAAACCGCGCTGAGAACTTTCGCTGATGGTTGTGGTCAAAAGCGGTCCCGGCATCAAAGCACCGGAGAGCGCAATGATAAAAGAAGAAGCAAAAATCGTGAAAAGGGTTGTCATCATAACCATTATATAAATCAAACACATCGCAGCACGCTACGGTGAATTAACACTCGTTCCGCGTGAGCGGGATTAATCCACGCGAATCAGCATCGCGTCGCCCTGGGCGTGGCCCGAGCAGATGCCGCAGACCCCCCAGCCGCCCCCCCGGCGCTTCAGTTCGTAACCAAGCGTCATGGCAATCCGGGCGCCGGTAGCCCCGATGGGGTGGCCATACGCCACCGCGCCACCGTTGATATTAACCTTCTTGAACATCTCTTCCTTCGTCATGCCCAGAATAGTACGGCAGCTCACCAGCGCCACCGCGGCGAAGGCTTCATTGATCTCAATGACGTCCATCTGATCGAGGGTCATATCGTTTTGTTTCAGAATCTTTTTGATGGCCAGTCCCGGAACCGTTGCGATATCTTTGGTCGGCTGCGACACTTCAGCATAATCGACAATGGTGAAGATGGGTTTAAGACCGAGTTCATCGGCTTTCTCCCGGCTCATCAGCAAACACACGTCCCCGCCGTCATTCACGCCCGGGGCGTTGCCGGCCGTGACGCTTCCCGGCTGGCCCGTGACGGTACTGAGATGCCCGAACACCGGCGGGAGTTTAGCCAGGCCTTCCAGGGTCGTCTCCGGCCGAGGCCCTTCATCCTTATCCATGACGAATACTTTCTTGCCCTGTCTGACTTCCACCGGGAAAATCTCATCATCCAGCTTTCCTTCGTTCATCGCGTGGACGGCGTTCATCTGGGAATTGAGCGCCCACTCATCCTGCTCTGCCCTTGTGAAGCCGAACTCATCAGCCACTTCGGAGCCGTGAATGGCCATGTGGCGGTTGTAAAAGGCGTCCCACAAACCGTCATACACCATCGAATCTACGACACGACGGTCAGGCAAGCCCATTTTTACGCCCCAGCGCATTTCCGGCAGAACAAAGGGGCAGTTGCTCATGCTTTCCTGCCCTCCCGATATGCAGATTTCGGCACGGCCGAGGAGAATCATCTGGAAAGCCAGGTCGATCGTCTTGATGCCGGAAGAACAGACCTTGTTTACAGTAATGGAAGGCACGAATTCGGGCACACCCGCCAGAATGGTTGCCTGACGTCCCGGGATCTGGCCGCATCCGGCGGGAACCACCTGCCCCATGAAAATATAGTCAACATCCGCCGGTTTTACTTTGCCTTCCGTTCGGCGCAACACTTCTTTAATGGCCATTGCGCCCAGCTCCATCGCCGTGAAATCTTTCAGCGCACCGCCGGAACGGCCGTAGGGTGTCCGGCAGGCTTCCACGCAGACGACCTCGCGGAATTTTTTATGGGGATTCTTGATGGCCCTCCCCATGGTTGAGTAATCAGGCTTTCTCTCTCCAAACTTGCTGATGGGAGCATTTTTATAAATTTCCGATTTTTTTCTGTCCAGTTTTTGAGGCACTTTTGACATAATGATATCTTCCCCTTTATAAAACAGTCAATACACTTGGAGTATTGCGTCGATATTCGTTCAAGAATGTGTTTTTCTTGCATATCCATTTTATTTAGTCAACTGTTTTGAATATCTCGCTCGCCTCTGGTCCATGGACGGCTGTTTCCTTCATTCCACGTTCATTCGAAACAGTTTGACGAAAAATATTTATTCGGATAGAAAATTTTTATAAATCTGTCGAAAAAGAAAATATTGCGATCACTTCATGAATAAAGATTTAGTATACCGAATTATATTGCTGCTTGTGCTGATTGGTCTTGGTGTTTTTCTTTTTGTTTATTTTGACCTGTATCTTTTTTTTACAGACAAAAATAGAATCATAAACTTTATCAAATCCTCTCGCTACGATGTTCCTGTATTCATCATGATACAGATCATTCAAGTGGTTGTTGCTGTCATTCCGGGGGAAATCAGTGGTTTTATCGGTGGTTACTTGTACGGCCCCTTGTGGGGAACCATTTATTCCACCGTCGGGCTGACGCTGGGTTCCTGGCTGGCCTTTATGCTTGCACGCTTTTTCGGAGAGCCGCTACTGGAAAAGGTGGTCAAGAAAGAGGTGTTCGAAAAATTCGACCATTTCATGGAACACAAGGGGCTGCTGGTTTCCTTCCTGCTCTTTTTAATTCCGGGCTTTCCCAAGGATTATCTGTGCTACATTATGGGCGTGAGCCGCATCCCGGTGATGACGTTCATTATCATCTCCACGGTCGGCCGCTTTTTCGGCACAGCGATGCTGTCCATCAGCGGCAATATTGCCCGCAACGAACAATATCCGCTGCTCGCTGTTGTCACGGTTGCCGCAATTATTGTGTTGTTACTGGTCTGGCGATATCATGATAAAATTCTGGAGATTCTGAAAAATTCAAATAGCAGGTGATCTGCGAAGCGGTTTGAGGTTTTCAGACAAGTTGAGCACCAGCTCCGTTGAGGCGGCAATGAGAATCAGGTCGGAAAATTTGACGGACAAGAAAGCTGGCCGGGTTGAGGCAAAACTGTTGCCGGTTTGGATAGTGTGGATGCGGGCGCTTCGCCTTCATTTTGTCGGGCCCAGTATTCTGCCCGCACTTTTGGGCGGTATCATCGCCTGGGCGCATGGATGTCCGATTCACCTGTTTCACTTGATGCTGGTCGTTGCCGGTGTTGCTGTCAATCACTTCGGTCTCAACCTGACGGACGACGTTCTTGATTATCGTCATGCGGTTGATCTGCAAAAGGGTGAAGAAAAAAATTTTTTCACCGGAGGGAGTGGTGTCCTGACGGAAGGTCTGCTGAAAGACTCGCAGATGCTGAAAGTGGCCGCTCTGTTTTTTGCCATGACGGTGGTCATCGGCGTTTATCTGACCTATACCTGCGGATGGCCTGTTCTGGCGCTGGGGCTTTTCGGCATGGCCTCCTCCATTTTCTACACAGCGCCTCCCATCCGTTTCGGCTACCGTGGATTCGGGGAGGCTGGGCTTCTGGTCAATTTTGGCCCGGTCATTGTGTTGGGCTCATATTATGTGCAGGCACAGGCTTTTGCCTGGGAACCTCTGATTGCGTCTCTTGTCCCGGGATTGATGATGTGGTCCATGATTATCATCAATGAGATCCCTGATTATGAAACAGACCGGCGCGGCGGGAAATGGAACCTCGTTGCCCGGTTCGGAAGAAAAACCGGCGCCGCTTTATATGCGGGGGGACTGGTTGTCGCTTACGGTGTGCTGGCAGTCACCGGTTTATTGAAGATTTTGTCGCCTTTTGTTTTGCTTGGTCTTGTCAGCTTGCCTCTTGCCGTCCAGTCTTTTGTTATCATGAGGCGTCACCTGAATGATCCCCTGGCCATGGCCCCGGCCAACCAGGCCATGATCAAGATCCATAGCCTTACCTGCGCGGCCATGATTGCCGCATACCTGATCGAAGGGATTCGCCTGTAAAGACCGTGTAAAGGAAAATTCCCGTCCCTGCCTGCGAAGCAAAAAACGGGGAAAATCTCGCGATTTGAACAAAATGGTCGTTGCGACATGCCATTTTTTTTGTTAATTAATAGATTCCGTTGTTTATGGAAGAACGTTAATTTTTTGTAGCTTGCTCCGAGGTGTTTGATTCATTTTGAAAGGAGGCTCATGATGAAAACAAAACCCCAGTCTCCCCACAAGAAAACCCGAACTCCATTGCCTACAGTTCTTGAACGATCCTGCATGTGTACGGTGATCAGCCTGTTTGAAAAAATACAAACGGGGGGTATCCTGTTAAAACTGCCGGACGGCAGCGAGCGTCATTTCGGAGACCGCAGCGCAACGCTTCAGGCCCGGATGGAAATTCATGATGATCGCTTTTTCAAAGAAGTGGTTCTGCACGGCGACATCGGCCTGGGTGAGGCCTACATGCGGGGGCTGTGGGATACGGATGATATTCCGCTGCTGTTTTGCGTCCTGATTAAAAATCGCCGGGCGCTAGCCAATGGACACATGGCCACGGCATGGCTTGCACGCCAGAAAAACCGCCTTTTGCACACGCTGCGGGCCAACACGCTGATTGGTTCCCGCAGAAACATTGGCGAGCATTACGACCTGAGCAACGATTTATTCAAAACTTTTCTGGATCCTACCATGCAGTATTCCTGCGGTTTGTACCGGGATGAAAACGATTCCTGCGAAGACTCCCAGCACCGCAAAATGCAAAGCATCATCAGGAAAGGCGATATCAAATCAACGGATCATATCCTGGAAATCGGATGCGGCTGGGGTGGTTTTGCCATGGAAGCGGTGAGCCAGACCGGTTGCCGGGTCACCGGCATTACGATTTCTGATCAGCAGTATCAAATGGCCACCGAACGGATCCGGCAGGCGGGGTTTCAGGACAAAATCACCATTCTTCTGAAAGACTACCGTCAGATGACAGGCCTTTTTGACAAGATTGTTTCCATCGAAATGCTTGAAGCGGTCGGCCATAAATACTTCGGGAAGTTCTTTAAAACCTGCGACAGTCTGCTCAAGCCTGCGGGGAAACTGGTCATCCAGGTGATCACCATTCCGGACCAGAGCTATGAAAATTACCGGCGGGCTTCCGACTGGATCAAAAAATATATCTTCCCCGGCGGCCATCTGCCTTCGGTGACTGCACTGGCCGAAGCCGTGACCCGCCATACCTCCCTGCTGATGGAAAACCTGGAAGATATTGGTGTGAATTACGCTCTGACTCTAAAGGATTGGCGCGAATCCTTCCAGCACAATATCAACAAAATCAGCGCGCTGGGATTTGACGAAGTTTTCCGGCGTAAATGGATTTATTACCTGGCCATCTGTGAAGCCGGTTTTCGCGAACGCGCGATAGGCGACATCCAGGTTGTTTTTCGCAAGCCGGCATAGATGAAAAAACAGGGTAAATGAGCAAGGTGATATTAGTTATTTAATCCCTCCCCTCGAGAGGCTGTTTTGTAATGGTGGAATTGCGACACTGTCTCCGACGGGAGAGGGTAAAAACACCCTTTCCAATAGTTCAAATTCACAGGCATGAAAAGAAGCCCGAAAGAAAGCGTATTACTCTAAATGATTTCTGAAATTTCCGACAACTTTTACCGCATCACGCTGCCCATGCCTTTTCGCCTGCGTCACGTCCATGCTTACGCGCTGGTCGACGGCAAAAATATCGCGTTGTTCGATACCGGTATGATCGTGCCCGGCGCGCTGGAAAAGCTGGAAGCGGATCTGGAAACCATTGGCTATTCAACGGAAAGCATCAGCGACATTTATCTTACCCATGTGCATACCGATCACTGCGGCATGGCCGGAATCCTCCAGGAAAGATCAAAAGCGCACCTGCATCTGTCGGAAGTCTCCCAGCAGGTTCACTCGTATTTTCAACGGGTGGAAGAGTTAATCGGACAGGCCAGGATTTTTTTCACCAAGCACGGTGTGCCGCCCCGCGATGTGGAGGCCATTGTTGAAGAGATCGAAGACGTCAGCAGCCGGATTCCGAAATTTGAAGTTCAGACCTTTTTGCAAGATCACGAGATCCGCCATTTCGGCAGCCGTTCGTTCGAGGTCATTTTCACGCCGGGCCACGTCGCCGGTCATGTCTGTTTTTTCTTCCGGGAGGAGAGGCTGCTGCTGGCCGGTGATCACATCCTGCCTTACATTCCGCCCAGTTTAAGCCCGAACATTTATGATGAGGTCTTTCAGCCGCTGCCAAGCTATCTGGAATCGCTTGCCGTCATTGAAAAAATGCCGATTGACACAGTTTACCCGGGGCATGGCAATTCCTTTTCCGGAATGAAAGAGCGGATTCGTGAGATCCGTGCCCATCACGAATTAAAAAAAGAAGCGCTACGTCAGGTTCTGACGGCACAGCCCAAAACCACCTTCGAGGTATGCAGTGACGTCATCGGTGATGCGGCCGCCAATTGGGACGACTGGGAAAAATTCATGGCCCTCAACGATACGTATGTGTATCTTCAGGCACTGAAGCACGAGGGCGCAATTCAGGAAACCCTGCTGGGTAGTGTCCTGCGCTATGCGGCTGTTTAATCCCACACGATGTTTTTATGGTTACCTGATTTGTCCTGGTCTGTGTTGAAACATGTTCAATGAAGTTTTAATTGACAGTCCTGTTTGCATTCCGTATATTTTTTAAAATAAATAGTTAATTCCGCTTACGCGGGACGAGCGTTAATTTTCCGCAGCTTGCTGCGAGGTGTTTGATTCAAATAATTCAATGAAATTTGAAAAACATTCAACATTCCTGAAATACTGTTTTTTGATGATCCTCGTGATTTTCGCGTGCTGCAGCTGCGCCAAAAGACCGCCTGTAGCCAAACCCGGGTACCCAAAACCATACAAGGTTTTGGGGCAATGGTATCAGCCGGTGGGTGACGCAAAAGGGTTTCACGAGCGGGGAACGGCATCCTGGTACGGGTCTGATTTTCACGGGAAGCGGACCGCCAACGGCGAGATTTATGACATGGATAGCATGACGGCCGCCCATAAAACCCTTCCCCTGGGAACGCTCGTCAGGGTGAGCAATCTCGAAAACAACAAGGAAGTGGACGTCAGGATCAACGACAGAGGCCCGTTTGTTCAGGGAAGGATCATCGATCTTTCCCGTGAGGCGGCAAAGAGAATCGGCATGATGGATTCCGGAACGGCCAGGGTTGAAATCGTGGCCATTGGACAGGCGATCAAGTCGGCCACAGGCAGGGTCGTCCCTGTCGATTTTTCATTTGGAAATTTCACATTTCAGGTCGGGGCGTTTATTGATAAAAACAACGCGGAAAGACTCAGGGCCAGGCTTGCCGGGAGATACCCGAACGTGCATATCGTGACGTATGACAGAGGCGACAATGTTTTTTACAGGGTCAGGGTGGGACGGTGTAAAAATCTTAACGAGGCTGCCGATTATGAAAAAATGTTGCAAAAAGACGGGTACACGGAAGTCTTCACGGTTGCGGAATAAATTTTTAACGGTCATCAGGCTGCCGGAACAACTTTATCCTGTCCGCCAATAAAACATTTTCTCCGTATCGATGCCGCCTGGACCGGATAAGATCAAGGGGTTTTCCATCCCATAATGGGCACCGTGCTGATACTGTTTTTCGGACTGCCCGAAATGACCCGGTCGCTGTAGGACACGTAAACCAGAACGTTTCGCGTGCGGTCAAAAAAGCGTACAACCTGAAGCGACTTGAAAACAAGGCTGCGCTGTTCGTCAAAGACCTTTTCGCCGTCTACGAGTGTGCCATTGAATTTAATCGGACCGATCTGCCTGCAGGAGATGCTCGCATCACTGGTGTCTTCCGCCACGCCGAGAGCGCCTTTCACTCCGCCGGTCTGGGCGCGTGCGATGTGACATGCCACGCCCTGGACCCTGGGATCATCAAAGCCGTCCACCACGATCTTGTCATTTGGGCCGATCCATCGAAACTGCGTGCTTACCGAGCCGGTTGATCCCCGTTCGGGACGGCTGAAAAACCACCATCCGCCGACGAGCAGGATCAGCAGAAGGATGGCTCCGCCGAGAAAAATAAGATCCTTTTTCATGTCCGTTCACCTTTGTAATATAATTTATAACGTATTAATTGGAGATATCCCGAATAAACAGGGCCTCCAGCCCCGGAATTTTGGTTTCCCGATCCCGGTCTTTCAAAGGTCCGTTGGCAAAAGCAACGGAACTCAACACAACAAAGCAGGTTACAGCATAAAGAATAAAGGATGGCTTTGTATGATTTTGAGACCTGCGTTTCATTTGCATGGTTGTTTCACTTCA
>JAQVLL010000270.1 GCA_028704195.1 Smithellaceae bacterium | reverse complement strand
TCAGGATGGATATCCCAAGACCAATCTGCTGATCCGGAGTACGAGTATAGCTGAATATGAACCCTTTATCCGTGACTACTTTGAGCGGGTTTCGCTGGTCCATAAACTTCGGGAGACGCGAGCCTTCGTGGGATTTTCCAGGATCTTCCCCGAGGATAATCTGGAGGAATGGCAGCGTCGAGCGCTGATCTCACGGACGCCGAAAGAATGGCTTCCAGCCGTTATTGTCCGGGGTGAGGGGATTTTTCTGCAATTAAGAGAGGCAAAGATCAATAAATGGCTTTTTCATTACGATGACCAGCTGCGGCGGCGCATAGCTCCAATGAGCAGGACATTTGCTCAGTTCCGTGAAAGACGCCAGCAGACGCCCCGGCCGCTGATACCTCGTTTCGTCCTGCTGCACACTTTAGCGCACCTGCTGATAAACCAGCTCATCTATGAATGTGGCTATGGCTCAGCGTCTATTCGGGAACGACTGTATAGCGCTGAGGGTGACCAGCCTATGGCGGGGGTTCTCCTTTACACTGCTGCTGGCGATGCAGAGGGGACAATGGGTGGGCTGGTTCGAGCCGGAAAACCAGGACGCCTTGAAGGAGTCCTTCGAAGGGCTCTTGAAAAGGCCAGCTGGTGTTCAACCGATCCCGTCTGCATTGAGAGCCCCGGGCAAGGCCCAGACACATGTAACTTGGCAGCCTGCCACTCGTGTGCTCTACTACCTGAAACCTCATGCGAGGAACAGAATAGACTTCTTGACCGTGGCTTGGTGGTAGGAACCCTCAATGAGCCTTACATGGGCTTTTTCAGCAATGAGCTTCGGGGTCGGGCCAAGCTAACTTTATGAAACCAGGATAATTCATTATCAGAAACGAGACAGATGCCAGCACGATAAACGACTGTTGCTGCGTTCAAGGACCTGGAAACCGGCAGCATAAGAAGCCCAAATATGGAATTTTTTGCAAATGATATTAAGTGCCTTTCGGATCGAGACGGCGGCAGCGAGGATGAAGCATGAGCGATCAGATTGGCGCACTACCTGAAGGTCTTTCCCGAAATATCCTCTATCAGACCGGGGACGGACTTAGCCGCATACAGGTTCGAATGGAGGCGGAGACGGTCTGGCTCTCCCAGCTCAAACAGCACCATATCTCAGATAGTCATCTCGCTTCATGGGCCGAAGATGAATTCAAGCGTGATTTTTTAGCGCGTCTTTTTGATGCGCTTGTCAGAGCGAAAGACAATAAAGGCTATGCCGTCATTCTCAACATGGCACAATCACTGGCAGAAATGAAACATTTCCCTGATCTGGAGAACCGGGAAGATTCGTCCGATGCTTTTGATGGACTTTTCACATCTGTTCAACGTTATTCTGCCTGGTATCATGAGCTTGCAGGAAGTAATTCAGCGGATATGGCGACATGCATCCCAGACCGGTGAATTATTCCTGAATGTTTCAAATTTTTCGGGATGAGAGAAGGGGGCTTTGATTATGAAAGCGGGCGAATTACAAACTCAAATTTCCCTCGGTGAAGACAGTACCCGTCAGTTTAAGTCCGATGTGCGCAATGCCGAATCCCTCGCTTCCGAGATGGCCGCGTTCGCGAATTCCGAAGGCGGGACAATTTACCTGGGTGTTGCCGATGATGGAAGCTTGCCGGGACTCGACCAGGCAAACGTTGCCCGGGTCAATCAGCTCATCAGCAATGCAGCAAGCCAGCTCGTTAAAAGCCCGTTGACGGTTCGAACCGAAAACGTTGCCCTCAGTAATGGCCGCCTGGTGATTGTTCTGACCGTGCCCAAGGGGCTCGACAAGCCCTACTTTGACAAGAACGGGGTGATCTGGCTGAAGACCGGGGCGGACAAGCGACGGGTGAACTCCAAGGAGGAGCTGCGCCGTCTCTTCCAGATGACCGATCAGTTCCATGCCGATGAACTGCCGACCAGGGCGGGTATAGACAAACTGGATAAGCTGCGCTTTCGCGATTTCCTGCGCGATACCTTCAAGCAGGACTACCCGGACGATACCGATGAATTGATCGGCCTGCTTCAGAATATGAATCTGGCAACCCATGACGGTATGCTGAACCTGGCCGGGTTGCTGCTGTTCGCCGAAAGGCCGGAACTCATCAAGCCACAGTTCGTGGTCAAGGCGATCCGCTATCCGGGCAATCAGATCCATGTGACCGATTATATCGATACGGAAGACTTCACCGGACCGCTGCCAAAAATCTTTGAGGATGCCATGGCCTTTGTGATGCGCAACCTGCATAAGGTTCAGGCCGGACGTGGCGTGAATGCTCCCGGAAAACCAGAAATCCCGGAAAGCGTTTTCGAGGAACTACTGGTCAATGCGCTGGTGCACCGGGATTATCTGGTGAGTGCACCAGTCCGGTTGTTCATCTTCGACAACCGAATCGAGATCATCAGCCCTGGCCACTTGCCCAACAACCTGACGGTTGAGAAGATACGGACGGGGAACTCCAACATCCGCAATCCGATCCTGGTTTCCTATGTGGCCAAGGGCCTGCTCCCTTACCATGGTCTGGGTTCTGGAATCAAACGCGCCTTGTCGGCATGGCCGAAGATCGACTTTGCCGACGACCGGGATGGCTGTTTATTTACCGCGAAAGTTCATCGTCAACCGGTGGAAGAGTTGGCGCTGGCAGATAAAGGCGCGTTAAAGGTGCAAACAGAAGAGCGGTATGCACCTATAAATGCGTCTATAACCGATGTCCAGATGCAACTGGTGAACTTTATCCGATCAAATCCTGCCATTTCCTACGACAAACTGGCCGAGTTGACCCAAAAGGACCGCTCGACCGTGATGCGAAACATCGGTAAACTTAAGGATGCTGGTATTTTAAGGCGGGTGGGTTCCAAAAAGACCGGCCACTGGGAGATAAATGAAAACCACGATCAATATTTACTGCGATGAAAGCTGCCATCTGCCCAATGACGGCCAGAAGGCAATGGTTCTGGGCGCTCTCTGGTGTATCGAGTCGCAATCCGCCGCGCACAACCATGCCATTGCCGAGCTGAAGGCAAAACATCGCTTTTCACCGTTTTTCGAAATCAAGTGGACAAAGGTTTCACCCGGCAAGCTGGATTTTTACAGGGAATTGGTCAATTATTTTTTTGACGGCAGCGCCATGGGTTTTCGGGCATGGGTTATTCCTGACAAATCAATTTTATCCCATGATGAGAATTACAAGCGCCGGGACTTTGAAAATAAATATGCACATCGCATAAAATAGAAAAGGTCTGCTCGGACGGCAGACCCATCTCCTTTGGCTCTTACACCCGGAAGGGATGGCCAGTGAGTGTAAATGTAATATTAATATCGCCCATCATTTGTCAAGCATTAAACGGGCAGCATTGAATCAGGCGAGGCTGTGTAACGGAATGGATCAGGCAAATCGAATCAAGAGCTATTTCAATGAAGAAAATACCGTTGAACAAATGGTTCTCGACGCATTGCGACAGTTGTCGGAACACAGGGCCTTCGAGAAACAAGCTCCCTTTGGCTATAAAGCCAAGGACAGCGGCATCGAGGATGAAAAATGAGCGATCAGACCGGCGCACCGCCTGAAGGCCTTTCCCAAATTATCCTCTACCAGACCGGGGACGGACTTAGCCGCATACAGTTTCGAAAGGATGCACTGCCGGTGCACAACAGTGGTGACCCCAGCGCCCCGGCTGTGCGGCGTACGGAAGAACAAATCCGTGAAAAGCACCCTTGGGATTACCAGAAGCTGACCGAGGAGTGCGCTAAGCGTTACAATAATTTCAAGCGGGATAAGACCTATCACGCCATTCGGAAAGGACTCCTTGGCGATCCACGCTTTGGAGCCATTCGTTCTCTCGATCCGGGTAATCTCAAAAACGCAAAGAAACCATTCTTCAATCCCAATATCCTCAATGAACTGGACAAACACTACACGAAAAAAGTCGCGACCAGGAGGGGGAAATGAGTAGCAAGAATTCCTATTCCGACATTGGGCATGGTAAAGGGGAGATCGTTGTTTATCAGAGTCACGACGGGCA
>JAQVLL010000269.1 GCA_028704195.1 Smithellaceae bacterium | reverse complement strand
CTGAAAAATCAGGCGGCCGCCTCGCTTTTCGGCATAAAAAACCAGGCGAAAAGCCGTTGGAAGTTGTCAAAGAACTATTAAAACATCTGCCGGAAAACGACAGCAGATTCCGTGCCACGGAAACAGGATCAATATAAAGGCTTGGTCCGATCTTAAGAAAAGGATCCAAGGACAAATAAGAATATAGGACACTATTTGTCCTATGCCTTATGGTATGTTCGTAATCGGGTGGAATGGAAACTATATCTCTTCGCATCTGACCGCCCGTGCATGAGACGGATAGCGAAACAGAAGCAAGGTTATGAAACATCATATTCAAGAAGTAATTCCGGTAATTGATCTTTTTGCTGGGCCAGGGGGCCTGTCCGAAGGCTTTTGGACCTTCCGGTCAGAAGACAAAAACCCCTTCAGGATATGCCTTTCCATTGAAAAGGACTCGTATGCCCATCGTACTTTAGAACTGAGAAGTTTTTTCAGGCAGTTCTCTGTCGGCCAAATTCCTGATGAATATTACGCATATCTGAGAAAAGAGATTACCCGAGACGAATTGTTTAATAGCTATCGATCCGAAGCCGCGGCTGCCAAGCGTGAAGCGTGGTGTGCAGAACTCGGATCATCTGGTTTTCCGGTAGAAAAGGTCGATGCAAGGATTGAAAAAGCCCTCAACGGTTCAAAAAAATGGGTTTTGATCGGCGGGCCTCCCTGCCAAGCGTATTCGATAGCGGGTCGATCCAGGAATAAAGGGAAAAAAGGGTATATACCGGAAAAAGACGCACGGCATTTTCTCTATCGCGAGTATCTTCGGATTATCGCTAGGCACCGGCCTTCTATTTTTGTCATGGAAAACGTTAAGGGGCTTCTCTCTGCCAAAGTGAATGGTGGCAGGATATTCGACCATATCCTTGATGATCTTCACGATCCCCTTGCCGCTGTGGAGAACATAAAGCATGAAGCACTCAGATACAGAATTTATTCGCTCGTAAAACCCGCCTATTTTCCTTGTGACAACACCCGGTCCGGATTTACTCCATCCGACTATCTCATCATGAGCGAGAACTATGGTATCCCCCAAGCGCGTCACCGTCTTATCCTTCTAGGTGTCCGAGAGGATGCCGGGGATGTTCTTCCGGGCATACTGGTACCGAAGGACCGGGTCAATGCATCCACGGTCCTTGACGGATTGCCGAAACTGCGAAGCGGCCTTTCACGTGAAAAGGACACACCGGAAAAATGGAAACAAAGGATACTTGATATTGTTGAGATCAAGGACGAACGGGGAAAAGATGTATGGGACCGAATAGGCATGGCCCTCTCCGAGCTTGATGTCGCAAGGGAATATGGCCGGGGCGGAGAGTTTGTGCCGCTTAATGCAGGATGCGGTTATAATGAGTGGTACTACGACCCCAGACTAAAGGGTGTCTGTAATCATACGACCAAAACACATATGCCGAGCGATCTTCATAGGTATCTTTTTGCATCCTGCTTTGCCGCAGTGCATGAAAAATCGCCGACTTTGTCAGAATTCCCAAAAAAATTATGGCCTGAGCATAAAAGTGCGCAAAAAGCCGGACGGTATAGTAATTTCTCTGACCGTTTTCGAGTTCAGATAGCTACAAAGCCATCAACAACGGTGATGAGCCATATTTCAAAGGATGGCCATTATTACATCCACTATGATCCCGCCCAGTGCCGTAGCCTAACAGTACGTGAAGCGGCCAGACTGCAAACTTTTCCTGACAATTATTTTTTCGAGGGTGCACGAACCCAGCAGTACATACAAGTTGGGAATGCGGTTCCTCCCTTATTAGCTCTTCAGTTGGCTGAAATCGTGTTCGATTTACTTAAAAGATGGGATCATGACCTGAAAAATGGTTGATAAAATTTCTAAAGAACACCGCAGTTGGAATATGTCGAGAATTCGGGGGAGCGATACAAAACCCGAAAAGACAGTCAGGACCTTGCTTCACATGATGGGTTACCGATTTCGGCTACAAAGAAACGACCTCCCCGGAAAGCCAGATATCGTACTGCCGAAATACAAAACAGTTATTTTTGTGCATGGCTGTTTCTGGCATCGACATGCCGGATGTAAGTACGCCTACAATCCTAAGAGCAGAGTTGAATTTTGGAATAAGAAATTTGAACAAAATGTGGCCGTTCATGAAAAGGCAGTGCGGGAACTTAATACATTGGGTTGGCGGGTGCTTATCATCTGGGAATGCGAATTAAAAAACTTGGATTTGGTTGAGCAGCGGTTCACGCTCTTTTTCAAGGGAGATACACCATAGATAAGTTCTTATACACCATCAAGGGCGTCGTTCCAATGACCCATTAATCATAACGATTTTTGTATACCGGTGCTGAGGGTAAGTTTCTCGGGGCATCATAGGAGTATGGTGTTTCGCTCCGTTGAAAACGACTTCTTAGGAGGTGCAAGTATCCATGACGGAATGGCTACGACCATTGTCCCTTCAGAAAAGATTTGGAGTGGCGCTCACCGAATCTTTAAACATGGAGAGCAGCCTTCCAGACTGGGTCGGGTTCCTGATCTGGGCTGGGTGGTGGATGAATAAGAGGTCGTCTGAGAATGAGCGTGCCGTGCTTGTGCTGTTGTTGCCGACCCGTATCTGTTGTCCTGCTTTTTGTTGTCTGGGTGCTCTGCTCCGCTCCATAGAGAAGAAGGCCACTATTTTGTCATGGAACCAGTTCGTTGAACTTCCAGCGGGCAGCAAAGTCTGCCTGCGCTATCCAGATCCTAGGTCTCGACTCAGAAAAATAGCGGTCGAGGGCATTATTTGCGAAGAGGGCAGTAAAGCAGAACGTAAAATCAAGATTCTATCAAAGAACAAGCGTTTTAACGAGCTTATCCAGTCAGTTCTCCAAGCTAGGTTTGATGACTACGAAATCACTACTGTTCCGCCGCCGTCTTGTCAGTTGGATAAGAAACTGTCTAATATCATAATGTTCTATAAAAGTATCATGAAAGACTTTAAAGCTGCTTCAGTTTTTTCATGGTCAAGGGAGTGTCTGCTGGTCACGAGACTCGCTGGGTGGAAAAATGAAGTGGAGAACGTCAATGTTTCTGTACAGGGGGCATCGGAGAAGCATTATTCTTACGGACTCCAAGACTTATTGATGCCATCACACGACCTTAATGCCGAGTATTCCGGTACTTTTCTATCAACACCAAAGGCCGATATACTCAACTATATTAACAGCCCCCTTGCGATACTCAATGGCCCTGAAGCCATCAAGTCTTGGGACAGGATCAAGTCTTCCAACGTTATTATGCTGCTCGACCATTTGGAGTATGACGAAACTATCGAGAATTTTCTGGCCTTGCTCTCGGATGCTCGCAGCAACAGGATTGTTGACTTGCCAGAAGGCATACCGGAAAACCCGCCCTCTGGTGTGGAGATGGTACTCTTCGATTTAGGCTGAGGGGGGTTCATGCAGGCACCTTTTGAACTAGCTCAAATGATATTTCAAAACGCGCATAAATTCAGCGTCCAATGCCACACGATTTCCGATTTTCCCCCGGTTGAAGAACTCATTAGGGAGACTGGCAGATGGTTTTACGAATTGGGAAATGAGGACGATGACTCCTTTAGATCCCTCAAGATGAAGATTTGGCGACTTCGTGCGTCTGTTATCTATTCACTCCTTCCATTTGATTCCAAGGAACTGGGTATTGCCGAACAATTATGGTCCCTGCAGCGAGAAGTGGTCTATGTTCCGTTTCTTCAGGAACGGGTTGGCCGACTAACCAAAATCCTTCAGTTCCTTCTTGAAACGCCAGGCAACCCGAAGCGAGAGAAAGTGTTTGAGTTGCTTCAGGCATGCCCAGACAAGGGATGTGGGACCGGGATAGTGGTGTCCCTCGTTCGTGGCCCAACTCCAGGCTGGTCAAAAACCGTGGCAAATGAAATTGTCAACATTGTCCCGAAGTGTGAATTTATCCAAGGTTCTAAGGCCTTGAAACACAGAACGTATCGTCAGCTGATTCTTCCGGCCAGTGGGCGCCTCTCACCTGTGGTGGTTGAC
>JAQVLL010000268.1 GCA_028704195.1 Smithellaceae bacterium | reverse complement strand
CATCCGATATTTATCCGACCAAAAGGAGGAATCATCCGAAGTGGCTCTAAGAAGGTGTGACCCATAAGAAAAAATTCATTTAAGCTTCTTTGGCTATGGATGGCCCATGGTGTGACGTTGTACGGATGCGGAGGGGGCTTGTTGTTTATATATCTTAACCGAGGAAAACAGCCATGCCTATTCGTAATATGCACAAAAAGCCGTTTGATGAGGGGACACAGGATAAGCTGCAGCTTTACCGGGAGTACCTGCGTGAGTGGCTGCCGGTGTTCATCAATTCAAAGTATGTTGATACGATCCAGATTTTCGATTTTTTTGCCGGACCCGGATTAGACATTAACGGCAACCAGGGGAGTCCTGCCATTACCTGGATTGAGATCAGGGATGCGCTTCGTTTTGGGAAAAAGGAGCCTTCGAAAAAAATCAGCGCCTATTTCAATGAAAAAGACAAGTCGAAATATCAGATCTTGTCTTCGTATATCGATGAGGCGCGGGTTAACCTGCCCCAGGTGGCGTGCGAGAAATTGAATGAGGATTTTCAATCTGCTTTTATCCAGTGGAAGCCCCATATGAACGGCCCTGTGGCAAATCTACTGTTTTTTGATCAAAACGGGGTAAAGGAGATAACGAAAGAAATATTTGAAACGGTATTGAAGCTTCCCAGAACGGATTTCATCTTTTTTATTTCATCGGCCATGGTCAACCGTTTCAAAGCGGCTCCGGAGATTCGGAATTATGTTCCTGTAACGGATGAAGATTTTTCAATGATGAACGGTACCAATGTACACCGGATAGTAGCTGATTCATACAGAAGGTGGATTCCCACGGGACTTGAGTATTATCTCGGTTCGTTTTCGATTCGCAAAGGGTCGAATGTTTACGGGCTGGTTTTTGGCTCCGGCCATCCTCGCGGAATCGATAAATTTTTGAAAGTTGCCTGGAAACATGGGGGCGACGCCAATTTCGACATCGATCATGACGGGCTGAACACATCTCAAATGCAAATGTTTCCTGAATTTGACAAACCGACCAAAATAGCGCTTTTTGAAAAAGAACTTGAATCGGCCGTGCTCGATCGTCAACTGGCGACGAATAAAGATGTTTATCTGTTTTCCTTGCGGAATGGCATGCTTGCGAGTCATGCAAAAGATGGATTGAAATCGTTGATGCAAAATAAGAAGTTGCCGGAACAAGTTTTACATATTTCCTACGGTGCTTGGAAAAAAACAGACGTCGAAATAATACGCCATTTTTAAAGGGGGTTACGCATGTATGTCGTTTATGAACCAAAGGGGAGGGCGCGGGAATATTCAGAGCTTGCGTGCAACCTCTATCGGGGGTGTACCCATGGCTGCCGCTATTGTTATGCACCCGCCTGCATGCGAACAACCTCAGGACAATGGCATACGCAGGCCGAGCCGAGGAAAGATGTTTTGAAACTCCTTGAAAAGGATGCATCGCGCCTGCAGGGAGATCCGCGCACCATTCTGTTTTGTTTCCTGTGCGATCCCTACCAGCCGATTGAGAGAACAGAGCGTCTGACGCGACAGGCCATTGAGATTCTATTGAAAAACCGACTCAACAATCAGGTGCTGACCAAAGGGTGCGCCGATCTGATACTTGAAGACCTGGACCTTTTAAAGAAAGCAAACACAAAACTTGGAATTACACTGAGCTTCGTGGATGATGCAATCCGTCAGGATTGGGAGCCGCATGCCTCTACGGTAGCCGATCGGTTGAATATTTTAAAAGAGGCCCATAAGGCAGGTATCTATACATGGCTCAGCCTCGAACCGGTAATTGATCCGGGGCAGGCGCTGTCTGTGATTCAATCGGCGCATCGAGATGTGGATTTCTGGAAAGTTGGGAAATTGAATCATATGAAAAAACAGGAGGAAACCGTAGATTGGGCCAAATTCCTTGTGGACGCAGAAACATTGCTGAAGAAACTTGGCGCGAAATATTATATCAAGCAGGACTTGCAGGCCTTTCGTGCAAAATCATAATGGGAGTACTGATGATCCAGCCTGACTGTGTTGCAAAGGAGATAATTGATTGACAACGTACAAAAAGAAACTCATCGAAGTGGCCTTGCCGCTCGATGCCATCAATACGGCCAGCGCGCGGGAAAAATCCATACGCCACGGCCATCCCAGCACCCTGCACCTGTGGTGGGCCAGGCGGCCTCTGGCGGCAGCCCGGGCCGTGATCTTCGCCCAGATGGTGGACGACCCCTCGGCCCATCCGGATTTGTTTCCAACGGAAAAGGCACAGGAAAAGGAACGGAAACGACTTTTTAAAATCATAGAAGATTTGGTCAAGTGGGAAAACACCACCAATGAAACGGTTCTGAAGCAGGCCCGGGACGAAATCCGGCAGAGCTGGCGCTATACCTGCGCGGAAAACGCCGACCATCCGCGAGCTAAGGAGTTGTTCGACCGCTTCAAACTGCCCGCCTTTCATGATCCCTTTGCCGGCGGCGGGTCCCTGCCCCTGGAAGCGCAGCGGCTGGGTCTGGAGGCCTATGCGAGCGATTTGAACCCGGTGGCGGTGCTGATCAACAAGGCCATGATCGAGATTCCGCCAAAATTTGCCGGACGGCCGCCGGTGAATCCGGAATCGCGAAAAAAAGATTATGGTTTGAGTGTCTGGAAAGGCGCTCAGGGACTGGCCGAGGACGTGCGCTATTACGGCAAATGGATGCGCGACGAGGCCGAAAAGCGCATCGGCCATCTTTATCCCAAAGTGGAAATCACGGCGGAGATGGTGCAAGAGCGGCCGGACCTGAAAAAATACATGGGCCAAAAGCTTACCGTAATCGCCTGGCTCTGGGCGCGCACGGTGAAAAGCCCCAATCCGGCCTTCGCCGACGTGGATGTGCCCCTGGCCTCGACGTTCATGCTTTCGACAAAGAAAGGCAAAGAGGCCTATGTAGAGCCGGTGATCGAGGATGGCGGCTACCGTTTTACGGTGAAGGTGGGGAAACCGAAGGATGTCGAGGCAGTGAAAAAGGGCACCAAGCTGTCTCGAGGCGCGAATTTTCAATGTGTAATGTCGGAAACACCTATCGTGAGCGATTACATTTATGCAGAAGCAAATACCGGACGTATGGGTGCGCGGTTGATGGCCATTGTAGCCGAAGGTGAACGTGGGCGGGTCTATCTTGCCCCGACAGATAGAATGGAGACAATAGCTCGACAAGCAAAACCGAAGTGGAAGCCTGAGACCGCAATGCCGGAAAACCCTCGTTGGTTTTCACCGCCACTTTATGGGTTGAAGACTTACGGTGATCTTTTCACCCCCCGCCAACTGGTGGCTCTCACCACCTTTTCCGACCTGGTGCAGGAGGCGCGCGAACAGGCCAAACGTGATGCTATGGCAGCCGGTTGGTCTGATGACGGCAAACTCTTGGATATCGGAGGAATCGGCGCGCAGGCTTATGCTGATGCGGTTGGGGTGTACCTTGCTTTCTCTGTAGACCGGATGGCCATGACAGGTAACGGTCTTGTGCGATGGAACAGCGTTGGAGAGAAGGCACAACATTGCTTCGGCAGACAGGCATTGCCGATGCTATGGGATTTTGCTGAGCCGAATTTTCTTGGGACTGCAACTGGCAGCGTTCATGCAGCAGTCTTCTACTCCTACGATCCGCTTAACTGGATGAAGTTCCCCGTATCAGGACGAAGCGACCAAGATGATGCGGCGACCCAGACCACTTCGATCTCGAAAATCGTTTCCACTGACCCACCCTATTACGATAATATCGGTTACGCTGATCTGTCTGATTTCTTCTACGTCTGGCTTCGTCGTTCACTGAAGCCCGTCTTTCCAGAATTATTTTCAACCCTCGCCGTGCCAAAAGCCGAAGAGCTGGTTGCTACGCCCTACCGCCACGACAGCAAAGAAAAAGCGGAGAAATTTTTTCTTGCTGGCATGACTCAGGCCATGCAACGTCTGGCTGAGCAGACCCACCCAACCTTTCCAGTGACAATTTACTATGCTTTCAAACAATCCGAAAGTAGAGGAGACTGTGCTAACGCCAGCACAGGCTGGGAAACATTTT
>JAQVLL010000267.1 GCA_028704195.1 Smithellaceae bacterium | reverse complement strand
TATTCTGAAAACGTGCTGCAGAAAAATTCTTGTGGCCGGATTTTCCACCGGAGCCGGTCTAGCTCTTCAATCGGTTATCATGAAACCTCACGATTTTGAGGCTGTAATCAGTGTCAGTGCACCGCTTAGGTTCAAACGGTTTTCATCGAGGTTTGCCGAACTTCTGCACGGGGTCAATCAGCTCTGTAAATTTGCTGGTTTGCGTAAAATGACAAAAGAGTTTATGGAAAACGACGCGGACAATCCCCATATCAATTATCTACTGTGCCCGGTCAGCGCTTTTGTTCAAGTGAAAAAGCTCATGAGAAAAGTTAGCCGATCACTCCCTGATATTAAAATTCCGTCCCTTATCATCCAGGCCAGTCGTGACCCCAAAGTCGATCCCAAAAGCGGGCCCGAAATTTTCAAGCGCATCGGTTCGGCAAAAAAAACCTTTTCCTGGATTGATTATCATCAGCACGGAATTGTTCGAGGGGACATTGCTGTCTATGTTTTCAAAGAAGTTGAATCTTTTCTTGTATCCTGCAGTCTCATGAATCCGGCCGGACACTAGTGCCCGACACTGTTATTTACAGACTTCCTGCCGTAGGCGATTGCTGGGTGAATCAGGCTTTATGTTGTACCAGTTTCTCTGATCCGTCCCTCCGGAATACAACTCCTCATCATCCGTGTCATAATGCTTTATGGATAATGTGCTGATTTTCAGTCTGCTGCAGTCAATCTCGTACAAACACTTTTTGTATGAAAGCTTCCTGTATCCCTTGCTGGGCAATCCATCTTTCGTTCTGGACTCAATTTCAGCATCCCGTCCCTTTGCGGAATAAACTTCTTTGCCCCAGACCTGAACAATATGTTTATACCCGTCTTTATCAACTTTTCCCTTTTTATAAAAATAAGCATTGCCGTCATTGTCGTCATGATATTTTACCCACTTGTAAGAAATATTATCACAACTTACGAGCAGCCAAAAAACCATAAACGCTAAAATAATAACGGAACTGATTTTTTTCATATTTATTCCTTTCGTCCTGCGAATCATGATAAAAGGCAAGCGGGTTTTTCGGGGCTGTTGCAATTCGGAACGGATGTGATTCCAGAGACAGAGGCAAGCAGGTTGTCAACAATGGCCTTTTTTCTTGAATTGTTTACAAAACCTTCATCATCTGCCGCCGGCGGCATTCCAAGCTGCCGCCGGCGAAGTTTTTTTAAATCATCGCTTCAACAGGTGCATTTCTCCTGCTTCCACATCGCTCTGTCAGTCATCGTACAATGATTTGAGCTGATCGCCGTATTGTTTCATCACATTGCGGCGAATAAGTTTCAGCGTTTGAGTCATCATGCCGTTCTCCACGGAAAAATCCTCTGTGATATAAAGAAATTTCCGGGGAATCTCATATCCGCCGAAAGATTTGCGCAGATGCTCTGTGATCTGCTGAGAAATGAAATCTGTGCATTCTTTATTGGCAATCGTTTCCTGAGGCGTTCCCTGTGCCCATGCGGCGGTCTTTGCATCGTTTTTCAGCGCTTCAAAATCCGGCACAACCAACGCCACGTTGTACAGGCGTCCTTCCCCGTAAACGATGACATTGGACACATAACGGAGAATTTTTATCTCGTTCTCGATGGATTCCGGATGAACGTACTTCCCGTTTTCCAGTTTATATTCATCCTTGAAACGGCCGGTTATGTGCAAAAACCCTTCTTCATCAAGCCAGCCGCGGTCTCCTGTCCTGATACCGGGCAATCCATTCCAGGTATCGGGCATCATTGCCTCTTTGGTTATGGCCGGTTTGTTATGGTATCCCTGCATAACCTGTGCACCGTACACTACGATTTCGCCATCTGGGCTGTCTTCCCCTACACGGGATTTGTCGATCACCACGTTCGTGTCCTTGAAAACCTTGCCGACCGTGCCGTACCTATTGCCCCGGGTGGGTGAATTGTTTGTAATGACCGGGGAGGTTTCGGACAGACCGTAGCCGTCATAGGTGGGTACGCCGACGTCACTGAAGAACATCGCGATTTCCGGTTTCATCATCGCACCTCCAGTGACAACATGTTTCAATTTTCCGCCGAATATCGCCCTGATCTGTGAAAACACCAGAGCATCAAGATCTTTGAATTCTTTCGTTTTCTCAGCAAGATCTCTGTTCTTGATCGCCTCGGCGCAGGCGGCGTCAAAGAATTGTTTTTTAACCGGATCGGCTGCCACACCCTGCTGGATCTTGTCGTAAATAATGTTGAACACGCGCGGCACGGCAGACATATGGGTGGGCTTGACTTCACTGAAATTGGCAAGAAGTTTTTCCGCGGATTCGGCAAAACCGAGACCCCAACCGCCCAGAATAAACGTATGCAGATCGGCGGTCAGGCCGAAACTGTGCGCCCAGGGAAGAATGCATAAACCGACTTCTTCTTCCCCCGCATCGAAAGTCGCGTGACACTCTTTGGCGTTGTGCGTCATGTTGCCATGATGCAGAAGCACACCTTTCGGATCGCCGGTCGTTCCGGAAGTGTAAATAATAAAGGCCGTCTCAGACCAGTGTGGTTTGTAGGAGGGAACAGGGTTCGCCTTGCCCGTTTTTTCGAGCTCTGCCAGAGATTTTTCTCCTTCTCCGAACAGGAGGAAAATATCCTTCAAGGTTGGAATGTCTTTTTGAAAACCCTTTACGACATCATGAATTTTCCGATCACGGACAAAAACATACTTAATGCCCGCATCCTGAAGAATGTATTGCCAGACTTTCTGCAGCTCCTTTTCGTACATGGGCACAAACACTCCGCCCAGACCATGTGTCGCCTGACAGCAAACAAACCACTCCACCGAATTGCTGACAATGACACCTACTTTCTCTCCTTTGCTCAATCCCAGTTTATTTAAAGCGCCCCGGAGATTGTTAACTCTCTCGGCCACGTTACTGAATGTTACCCATTCATATTGGTCGGTCGTTTTATTCTTGGTACCGAACAGGTTGCGGGATCCAAACCTGTCAACGGAATTTTCGAAGAAATCGACCAGATTGTTGGGTTTGGTGTAAACAGCATCAAGGTTTGTTGACGGGACAACGGCTTCTTTATTCGACATATACGACCTCCTTAATTAGAAATTAACCATTGATAAAAATTCTGCTGACAGGAATTTGAAGTAACTGACAAATCATTTTTCCGGAAGGGCATCTGCTGACTCGAACTTACCTGGATCATATCCTATGATTTTGACCTTCATCAAGAAGTTCTATTGATGAAACTTTACATTTCTTGAGTAATGCCGATACGGCAACATCCCCATCAGGCACATCTTTAATGTTAAACACAAAATTGCGCCACGTGTTTTGTATAGGAAATCATGACCCAATGTCAAGAATATCTTGGCCTGGGAAGATGAAATGTTCATTTGATTTCGCAATGTTTGCAAACTATTGATTTAATTGGTGCCCCTGGGGCGATTCGAACGCCCGGCACACGGATTAGGAAAACTATCTATCCGATCCACTCCAAGCTAAATCATTGATTTTCCTTAATTGCTATTTGGGTAACGTGTTTCCAAAGTGGGCAAAAGAGTCTATTATTTTTCTTTTTCCCTAATAACGGTCCCTTATATCAGAAAGGAAAAGAGCTATGAATTACAAGGACACATTGCAGGCGGTTGATACCGAAAAAGCCTTGGCACTCATCGGTATCAAGTTTCAGTCACAAGGCGCTTATGCCAAGTTTCCCTGCTTAGCGGAAAGCTGCCAGGGTACGGCGGCAATCAAGGAATACGGCGACCGGAAGAATCTTTACTATTGCCCAACATGCAAGTCAAGCGGGCATATCATTTCCTTGGCTATGAAAACGAAAGGCATAACGTGGGACGAAGCCAAAGAATTATTGTTAAAATCCCACACAGCCAAATCCAGCAAAATAACCAAAGAATTAAAAATGCAGTACGAACTGCACTATGGAGAATTCCTGAAATCAAAAGGACTAACCGAAGAAGAATGCACATTGTTTGAAATCGGAATTCCCAAAGGGAAAACAATGCTGGCCGGTTCAGTCGCGTTTGCTGTCAGAAACGAGGAAGGAAA
>JAQVLL010000266.1 GCA_028704195.1 Smithellaceae bacterium | reverse complement strand
CAGTTGGCGGAACGCACTGAATATTTGGTGGATCTGGAAAAGAAAATTGTCCAGAAGGAAGAAGATCTGAAGAAAAAAGAACAGGATCTGCATGATACAAAGATCCAATTGGATGCTCGTAGGAATGAGCTGAAGACCATCGGTCAAATCCCCGAGGATGCCTTTAAATCGCTGCGTGCTCCCTGGCTGTCGAAGCCTTCACACCCGATTACTTCGCTGGATGAAATGCAGGCGCTCAATCGGCTGAACAGGCTTGTCATCGACAGCGGATTTGAACTCTCGAAGCGGCTTCAGTATGCGTTCCATACTTCATTGAAGACATCTGACATTTCCTGTCTAACGGTGATGGCGGGGGTAAGCGGAACAGGTAAGAGCGCATTTCCAAAGCTCTATGCCCAGGCGATGGGAATTCATTTTCTGCCGTTGGCGGTCGAGCCGCGCTGGGACAGTCCGCAGGACCTTTTCGGTTTCCTAAACTATATGGAAAACCGTTATGAGGCGACCACGCTTGGCCGGGCGCTGGTTCAATTTAATAATTCTCCGCATAATGATGTGCATGCGACAATGCATGATCAGGTGCTCATGGTTTTGTTGGATGAAATGAACCTGGCCCGCATAGAATACTATTTCAGTGAGTTTCTCAGTAAGCTTGAAATGCGTCGCAATGCCAACATGCGTGCTGTCGAAGATTACAATAACGTCAGTCTGGAAATTTTTGCGGGATATGCTCCGGAAGGTGATAAGCCGGGATGTCCTGCCATAAGGCTTTTTGCCGGCCACAATGTTCTGTTTGTCGGGACTATGAACGAGGACGAGTCCACGCAAAGTCTGTCTGATAAGGTCATCGACCGCGCAAACGTGATTCATTTCGGACGGCCGAACCGTCTGAAAAATGTGAATCAACAGATATCCACTCAGCGACAAGAACCGATTTCTCACGATGTCTGGCGCGGTTGGCTTCGGGAACCGAATGACAGGACGATCCAGAATATTCAGCAGATGGAGACTCTGCTCAATGATATCAACTCAGTGCTGGGGGATCTCGGACGTCCGTTCGGGTGGCGTAACTACAAAGCTATTCTGACCTATATCGCCAATTATCCAGAGCAGGTCAATCCAATGCGTGCGATGGCGGACCAGGTAGTCATGCGCGTCATGCCAAAACTTCGGGGACTTGATATAGGAGAGCATGCCGAAGCGTTCAACCGCTTCAACAACCTGCTTGCACAGATTAATGATCCGGCGCTGACCCGCGCTTTTGAGGATGCCCGCAACAACGCGATGGGCTTTTTCAACTGGCGGGGACTTAATTGGGATTCCTAATCTATGCAGCGATGTTTTTCCAGACCATGGGAACTGATCAGCATCCTTGAGGCATCGGCGGGAGATGTGGGTTCAGTGAGTTATAAGGCGGCCCGGTATGTGGTTTCTGACGGTGTACCGGAGGCGCGTCAGGCGGCCACCGGAGAGGGCATCGAGGGACGGGAGCTGGAATGGCTTGACCGGAGGTTTATGCTGTATGAAATGCCGGGGCCGGCTGTCGATGGGGATTCCGCCAGGTTTGAAAAAATTGTGCTGTCAGAGCAGGATGACCGGGTGGTCGGTGTATTGAACCTTTTGTACCCGCCGAAGATGCAGGATGGTCATGAGGCCTGTTGTGATGCAATGCTCAATCTGGCATACTTCATTCGGCGTGATGTGCTCTGTGCAGATAAAGTTCGTCCGCCGGTTCGGTGTTGGGGGGCGGTCTTCAAAGCGATGAATGATCACTCCGACGACGATCCGGCAAGACAGGCACTCATTGTCGATATTGCACTAGAGTTGCCCCGCTATATGGATCCCATCATTTTGCACCCGAAGCGAGCGCTCCAACGGGTGCGCGACCTTGAGCGGATTCAGCGGGTGCGAGAAATCGATAAGGCCTGTTTGATAGACATGGCGCGCCGACCGGGAACTGGGATTGCAGAAAAAGCCGGGGCCAAGCAGCGAATTTTGGCGGTCCGTCGCCAGGAAACGCGGAACACGCTTGAAAATCGGGTAGTGGTTCACTGCTGTGAACTTGTTCACCGTGCGGCAAAGCGATACCTGAGTGATCATGAGCATGTCAGCGACAGGAAAAGTAAACGTAAACGGGCAGTGAACAGGGTTTCCCGGACGGCAAAGGACTGGCGCAGAAGTGAATTGCTGCAAGGCGTAAAGCCGCTGTCGGTTCCCTGCAAACAACCTAATTATGTCCTGTTGCAGAACCCGCACTACAGCCGTGTATGGAACTTTTACCGTCAGCTAGTGAAAAACGAAGAGATCCGCACAAAAATGTGGCGCTGGCCTCGTCGGCTGTGGAGTGATGTGGCCGCGGCTGCGCTGGCCGGCCAGGTATTAGAATGGATTCGGGAACAGAACTTCCCGCTCAACATTGCGGTTGTCGAGGAACGGGTGGCTGGCGGACTTCATGAATTCTCACAAGGACGTTTCCTTTGCGACGATATAATGCCCGGGCCATATATTCTCGGCCGCAGCGAACAGAATTTCGGAACACTGTATATCGTAGATACGGCCGGTCTGCAAAAACTCTTCCCTGATGAACACCGGCTGGAACTACTTAACATGGATTATTGCCTGGTATGGGTGTGGCCGGGAGGTCGTCGTCTGCTGCCGGTTTATTGCTTCTTTGCCGATGAGGACGAACCGGAAGCGACTTTCCTGACCGAAGGGTCTGATGCCGCGAAACATCTTCTGAAGGTCAACCGTGATGTGGTTGGTGTGATGTTGGTTCGTCCGGCAATGGGAGACGGAGTGGTTCGGCATAGTCTTGTTCCGGAACGTGCGTTTGGCGTCTGGGATTTGTCTGTTTCGTTACGCCCAGGGGAGCTGATTAGCAGGGACGTGTTTTCGTCATTATCACCGCTGTCATGGTTGATGAGGGTAAATTAATCATGAGTTTGGGTATTGATCCTGGTACAGTTCTGCGCTTTGCCTACGACCGGCATTTAGAGTCCTGCTACGGTGCGCAGGGAGCACCCCCGTGCCGTCTTCATGAAAATGATTATATCTGGAGCCGTAATCGAATTGCGCGCCAGACCTCCCGTGACGGGATTATTGCCTATGAACAGGCATGGGCAGGGCTGTATGGACCGAGTCGAGCCAATAAGTCCGCAAGGAACGGAGGGTTGGAGCGGTCACAATTCAGTGATCGTGTAGTTGCTGAGGCGTTACGTCAGCTGGCTCCATCCCATACCGGAAAGGTGGCGCTGGCGGTGGATAATTCCCTTTCGGAAGACCTGCAGGATACAATTCTGGGAATTTGTTCCCGTGCTCATTTTTCCAATGTTGATCTACTGTGGCGTCCGGTCGCGATTCTGCTGGATTATCTCGACCGGAACTCAATCTGCCGACTGTCGGCGCAGAGTCGGGTTTTGGTTGTGGATGCGGAGAGCGCCCAGCCGGAGGCAACCCTGCTTGGGCTTCGTGAAATCGAAGGAATGTTGGTGCCCGTACGCCACTTTTTCCAGAAGGATCAGGATGCCCTTGAATCTATTTGGACTGTCGGCGCTGCCGGAATCGCATTGGCGGAACAGTTGGTTCAGGGAAAAAACATACCGGCGGATGAGCTTTTGCGAGGGGCATTTTCTGCCGATTTCTACCGTTATAGGGACGGAGAAAGCGTAAGTAGGACCTGGGTGAAATCCGGTGCGGGGTATGCACCCTTTTCATTTGAAAATAAACTAGAGGGGCTTATTGCTGGGAACCGGTCGCTGGATCAACTCATCAATTCGGTTTTGGCCAAACCTTCCGCAAAGGAGGCGGATATGGTGCTGTGGAACGGCTGGCCCTTCCGTGCCCGTAAGTTGGCAGCGAACGGTACAAATCTGGTTATGTCGGCCGACAGTGTTGCTCGTGGATGCCGTGTTTATGCCGAAAGGGTTGAGCGCGGTCTTCCCACTTATCTTGAGGTAATGCCCGGACTGGCAATCATGAGCAGAAATCCCGAATCCGATCGGGATGAATTCTTTCCTATCATCAAGCAGGGGGAGTATCTGGGTGGACAGACTATCCATGTTGAGCCGATCA
>JAQVLL010000265.1 GCA_028704195.1 Smithellaceae bacterium | reverse complement strand
AAGTAGGCTGAGCCTTTCTGGGAAAAGGCCATACTTTTTTCCGCGACTAAAAATGTAGAGGCGATTTTATCGCCCTGCCTGATGTCCTGAAGATAAATTTCTTTGGTTTTCAAAAGGACCGCCTTTCTGATGAAATCGTGTTTAAAGCTTTTCTCTCAATACACGGTGGTCTCCCACGCGCACCGTCAGCTTGCTGGTATCGAAATATTCCATGAGCGGAATGATGTATTTCCGGGAGAGTCCGGTCAGTTCCTTGAATGTGGCAGGTGTCGCCTGACCGTCCCGGTGAAGTTTTGCTTTATAATCTTCGCGCAGCTTTTCCATTACAGTACGTGCAAAGCACAGGTCTTCATTGATCTTGATAAGTTCACCGTCTTTGAGCATCAGCTTGATGATATTCTGTGCTTTTGCTTTCCGGTCTTGAAAGCTGTTGAGGACATCCGAAAGAGAAGGAGGTGTCAGTCCGGCCTTCACATAGGTTACAGCAATGGACTGATGCAAGGCGTCCTCTTCTCCGGCCAGCAGGACCTGATGGGTTGCCAGCCGGGCGTTATCTTTGTTGATGACGATGCCTCCTTTTTTCCCCAGGCTGACAAGCACCATGTTGAAGAGTTTTACGGGCACCGTGGAGGGCAGCGCCGCTTTGAGCTCTTCCTTGGAAACACCTTCCTTCAATGGATTTTTCCTGTGGTAGTTTGTGAGGCTTTTAAGAATCAGTTCTTCCAGCTGAGCATACAAATGAACGGAAAGAACTGTGGTGTCGTCACTTGAAAGCAGGATGGCCTGGTGGATGGAAAGTAATTTTTCAAGCGCTTCCCTGATTTTTTTTGCGTGAATGCCCAGCCGAAAAGAAAGCGACCGGATAGGAATACCTGCAAAACCGGCCCGTTCCAGAAGAACCATAATTTTGTCAGGTAATGTGCCGTCAAGCAGCGTGCGAAAATCAGAGAGGGTTTTTTCCTGGTTTCTCTTATGTTTGCCCGGCAGCGGGTCGAGAATAATGCCGCCGCCGATAGTGGTTACCGGTGAGTAGCTGCGCAGTACGAAATGATCTCCCGACACAACGACATCTTCATTGGCCAGAATCAGCTGGGCAAAAGTGTTTTCACCGGGAGACAGTTCGTCCGCATCCATGAGAACGATTCTTGTCATAATTTCCGCCGTACCGGTGTGCAGGCGCACCAGCGCCCGATTTTTCAGTTTTCGGGTATTGGTTGTCAGGTATTCAAAAAAAACGTCAAGTCTTTGCGTGGGCCAGACAGTTCCCGGTCGTACAAGAACGTTGCCCCGTTCGAGTGTTGATTTTTCGATTCCCTGCAGATTGATGGCGGTCCGCTGTCCGGAGAAGGATTCTTCCACAGGCAAACTGTGTATCTGAATTCCCCGGATGCGCGCAGAAATGTTTTCGGGAAGAATCTGAATATCCTCACCCACCCTGATTTTATCGGAAATCAGGGTTCCGGTTACCACGGTGCCGAAGCCCTTCATAGTGAAGATCCGGTCCACCGGCAGGCGAAAAATACCGTCATCGGTTTTTTCCTTCAGCTGATTTACAGTTTTATACAATTCAGTGAGAAGCTCCGAAATGCCCGTTTCTGCTGCCACCGAGACCGGTACAACAGCCGCGCCGCAAAGGAATGTGTTCTTCAGATAGTCGGTGACTTCGGATTGTACAAGGTCCAGCCAGTCTTTTTCCACCAAATCTGTTTTGGTCAGGGCAACCAGGCCCGACTTGATGCCCAGGAGGGAGCATATTTGCAGATGTTCCCTGGTTTGCGGCATAACGCCTTCATCTGCTGCGATGACCATTAAAACGAGGTCAATGCCGGCTGCTCCCGCCACCATATGTTTGATAAATTTTTCATGTCCCGGTACGTCGACAATGCCGAGGGTAAGTCCGGATGGAAGCCCCAGAGAAGCGAATCCCAGTTCAATCGTGATGCCTCTTTCTTTTTCCTCCTTGAGGCGGTCCGTGTCAATGCCTGTCAGGGCTCTGATTAAAGACGTTTTCCCGTGATCTACATGACCGGCTGTGCCTAAAACGAAATGCTGCATGGTTTTCCCTTTATCGAAATTACAGGTGCAAAGAGATAACAAACTCCAGTCATTTTCACAACATTAATATTTTGGTATCAAAGGAGATGATGTGTGGTCTCTCCTTGCAAAACGCAAAAGATTCCCTCCCGATTTAAGCCTTGAAAATAAGCCCCGGAATTGTTAAATATTGCAGGAAACGAGGTGTTTTTTGCGCATTTTGGGATTGGATTATGGAGAGAAAAGAATTGGCGTTGCCGTCTGTGATGAACTGGGAATAACGGCTCAGGGATTGCCGACGCTTATCCGCCAAACCAAAAAACATGATTTGGAAATTTTGAGCCGTTGGATTCAGGATTATTCTATTGAAAAAATTGTTATTGGATACCCTGTGCGTCTGGATGGTTCCGAAGGCATTCAGTGTGAAAAGGTGAACCGTTTCGCCGGCTTGCTCTACAAAACGTTTTTGCTGCCGGTGATGAAATGGCCGGAAACGCTTTCGACCAAAGAGGCTGAGGAAATATTAATTTCATCAGGCGTCCGCTGGCGAAAAAGGAAAGAAAAAGTCGATCGGCTGGCCGCTTGCCTGATCCTGCAGAGTTATCTGGATAACCTCGCCAAATCAGACACAGGACAGGTTTAGAGCCCATCTTTCAACCTTCCGTTTTTTTCAAACAGGTCAGTGTGAAGAGGAATGAAAGGAACCATAAAAAAAATATTCTGTTATGTTCTTCTGGTGCCGGTCGTTTTTGGCGCTGTTTTTGGCGCCTGGCTGTTTATTTACGCAAAAACCCCGATTGCCCCGGAAAAAGAATCGACTGTGCTGGTCGATATTCCTACAGGCACCAGTTTTGTTAACGCAACAAAAATTCTCAGCGATGCCGGCCTGGTTAAAAACAGGTTTTTCTTTTATGCTTTAGTCGGCGTCAAAAGAGCCACCCGCACCATTCGAGCCGGTGAATACGAGTTTTCCACCTCCCTTTCACCATCTGAACTGGTTAATAAACTTATTCGTGGGGACATTAAAAATTATCGGGTAGTCATTTATGAGGATTCTTCCCTCAGGCAAATTGCCGCCCGTCTCAAAGAACACAAACTGATTGATGAAAAAACCTTCTTTGAACTGTCGGAAGACAGGGTATTCTTATCTTTACTTGGTGTCCTGGGGCCTTCGATTGAAGGATATCTTTTCCCTGACACGTATTTGTTCAATCGTTCCATGAGCACAAGGCAGATTATGCGCTCCATGGTAGATCGTTTCTGGAAAAAAATATCACCGGAAATGATTAATCAAGCGGCAGCAAAAGGTCTGGATCCCCATCAATTTGTGACTTTTGCCTCTCTTGTGGGTAAAGAATCCTGGAGAAAGGAGGAAAAGCCTTTGATTGCGGCTGTTTTTTATAACCGGATGAGCAGGGGAATGCCGCTTCAATGTGATCCAACAACGGTTTACGACCTGAAAGATTTTGACGGGAAAATTCTGCGTAAACACTACAAGAGGGAATCCCCCTATAATACATACATTATCAAGGGATTGCCACCGGGGCCCATCGCCAGTCCGGGGTTGGATTCGTTTCAGGCGATTCTCAATCCGGCAAATGTGGATTACCTCTTCTTTGTGGCACAAAATGACGGCACGCACTATTTTTCCTCAAAACTGAGCGATCATATCGCTGCGACAAAGCGTATTCGCAGCGACACTGCCGTTCGTGCCGACACTGCCGATGCCGACAGCGAGAATGTTATTGGAGTTGATGCAGCGGGTAGTGAGGATAAGCCTTTCGGTAAAAACATTACCGGCCGTGATGTTACCGGTACTGCTGAACCATCGGTGCCGGACAGCAGTAAAGAAAATACGCCCCGGTGGTAATGCCTGCCATGTATATGAATTTATTTGTATAATATTAATTTCCCAACCTGCTTTTTACGATTTTTCCCTCCTTATGGATATCGTTTCTAAACCTTCCTGAAAATTTTTCAGGACCATTGCCTGAAATGGATCGGTCACATTTCCCGTTTTGTTAGTAATTTTAAGTTACTTG
>JAQVLL010000264.1 GCA_028704195.1 Smithellaceae bacterium | reverse complement strand
TTCGTGATTGCTTCCACTTTTTTGAAACACTGCATCTGTCTCAACAGGAAACGCTGATTGCCGAACGCATTCTCAAGGAAGTCAAAAGCAGGCTTTCCTTTCTGCTGAATGTCGGAATGGATTATTTGAATCTGGCCCGCTCAACTTCCACCCTGTCTGGCGGAGAAAGTCAGCGCATTCGCCTGGCCACGCAAATCGGCTCCGGCCTGATGGGTGTCTTGTACGTACTGGACGAACCGACCGTCGGGCTTCATCAGAAAGATAACCTGCGGCTGATCGACACGCTCAAAAGACTGCGTGACATGGGGAACACTATTCTGGTGGTGGAACATGACGCTGACATGATGATGTCCTGCGATCATATTATCGACATGGGGCCGGGCGCCGGTACCGAGGGCGGTGAAATCATTTTCCAGGGGACTCCCGCCGAAGTGCTGCAAAGCGAAACATCGTTGACCGGCAAATTCCTGTCCGGAAAAGAATTTATCGCCGGTCCCGCCAAAAGACGGTCCGGCAAAGGACGCCAGATCATCCTGGAAGGCGCATCGCAAAACAACCTACAAGGCATCGACATCAAGATCCCCTGCGGATTGCTGACTGCGGTAACCGGCGTTTCCGGTTCCGGAAAAAGCACGATGGTGATTGAGACACTCTACAAAGTAATGGCGCGAAGATTAAACCAGCACAGCGGCTCGATGGGAAAGATCAAACGGGTCAGGGATATGGGAGACATCGAACGGGTCATCATGATTAACCAGCAGCCGATCGGCAGGACACCCCGCTCCAATCCCGTCACATACACCGGAATCTTTTCTTACATCCGCGACCTTTTCACAGGCCTTCCGGAATCCCGTATGCGAGGCTACAAACCGGGACGCTTCAGTTTCAATGTTAAAGGAGGTCGCTGCGAAGCCTGCGAAGGCAACGGATTGATTAAAATCGAAATGCATTTTCTGCCGGACGTCTATGTCACCTGTGAAGCCTGCCACGGTAAACGATTCAATTCGGACACGCTGGATATCAGGTACAAAGACCGAAATATTGCTGAAGTGCTCGACATGACCGTCGATCAGGCCCTGGACTTTTTTTCCAACATTCCTGCGCTGAAATCGCATCTGCAGCTCCTCGTGGACGTGGGGCTGGGGTATATCCGGCTGGGACAGTCGGCTACAACCCTCTCCGGCGGTGAGGCGCAGCGCATCAAACTGGCACGTGAACTGGGCAAGCGGGTCAACAGCAACACTCTTTACATTCTGGATGAGCCGACCATCGGCCTGCACTTCGCGGATATCCGAAAACTGCTTGACGTGCTGATGCGCCTCGTGGATATGGGCAACACCATGGTCGTCATCGAACACAACCTTGATATCATCAAATCCGCGGACCATATCATCGATCTGGGCCCTGAAGGCGGTCCCGGCGGAGGGCGGATCATCGCGTCAGGTAACGTGGAAGAAGTCGCCCGAAATGAGGAATCGGCAACCGGTCAGTTTTTAAGAAAAATCCTGAACGATCAAAAGAAACCGGCGATGCCTGATTTAAAGACTGCATGATCATGTTTTTCTGCTTTTTTTCTTTTGTTTATTCTGTTATTCTTTTAATGTGTTTCGATGAAAGAAACCAGACAGGTTAAAACTCATAACCATGTAATCCGATATGTGACCTTTAGTATATGAACACGTTGCCATTAACTCCATTGAAATACAAACATTCGATCCTTGTCGTCGATGATGAGGAAGCCATTTTAGACCTCATGAAGATAACGCTTGCGGACCAGGGGTACGATCTGCACATGGCAGGGTCCGCCGAAGAAGGCCTTAAGATTCTGAAAAAATCTCCGAATTTTTCCCTGATCATCTCCGATCAGATCATGCCGGGTATGCTTGGAGTGCAGTTTTTTGCGCAGGCCCGGCAAATCTGTCCAAACGCCATGCGCGTCCTTTTAACCGGTTATACTGACATGGATGCGATTATCGAGGCGGTGAACAGCGGCGGAATTCACCTTTATATCACCAAACCGTGGCGCAAGGACGAGTTGCTTTATTCCATCAGGCAGATCCTTTCCAGGGCGGAACTGCTGATCGAAAACCAACAGCTGAATGAGCTGGTCAAAAAACAAAATGAGGCCCTGATGGAGCTCAACAAAAATCTCGAAGAAAAAGTCAGGCTGAAAACCCTTCATCTGGAACAGAGCGCCCTGGAGCTTAAAACCAGTTACGAAAGAATCCAGTTGATTCTGGAAGGCGCGGAGCTGGCCATGTCCAAGATCGTGGAAAGCCGCGACCCCTACACAGCGGGACACGAGCAGCAGGTCGCCAAAATTGCCAGCACCATCGCGAGAAGCATGTCTCTGCCGGACATACAGATAGAAGCGATTCGGGTTGCCGGAGCGCTGCATGATATCGGCAAAATTGCCGTCCCTTCTGAAATCCTGACCAAGCCGGGCCGTCTGAACAAGCTGGAAATGGAAATGGTGAAAACTCATGCACAAAATGCTTATGACATTCTCAAAACCATCGAGTTTCCCTACCCAATCGCGAAGATCATCCTGCAGCATCATGAAAGAATGGATGGCTCCGGTTATCCGCAGGGTCTGAAAGGAGAAGAAATCCTGCTGGAAGCCCGAATCATCGGAGTTGCCGACGTGATTGAAGCCATGTCTTCACACCGGCCTTACCGCCCCACTCTCGGCATTGAATCCGCCATGGCGGAAATTACCAAAAACCGTGGCATTCTTTACGATGAGGATGTTGTTGATGTGTGCAGCCGCATTTATCAGGAACAAGGCCAGAAGGGGCTGCTGCAATTGTAACTCCCACGACTCTCGTTTTCCGATCAGATGTACAGTTTTTTTTCATTCATGAAACGGATCACCTTGTCCGGGACAAGGTATTGGACAGAGAACCCCTGTTGAATGTTCTGCCGGATGGCGGATGAAGAAATGTCCAGAAATGTCGTTTTGCGAAAATAAACCCTGCTTCCATGCGGCCCTTGAAAACAATCTTCTAAATCATGGTAAACATAGTCTGCGGCAATGTCCTTTGGCAGAATATGCGCCAGGCCCCGATTGTCATAACCCGGCCGGGTCATGACTACGAAATGACAAAGCGTCAGAAGTTTGTCCCATTGATGCCAGGTGGTGATTGCGTCAAATGCGTCCTGCCCCGTAATAAAATACAACTCTAAGTTTTCATCATGGAAATTTAAAAAATGCCGGACGGTGTCAATGGAATAGGATTTCCCGGACCGTTGCATCTCTACATCTGAAAAAGCAAATCGCTCATTGTCTGAGACAGACAGCCTGACCATCTGCAAACGATGCTCAAAAGGACTGATCACGCGTTCCGTTTTATGCGGGGGCAGAAACGCGGGGATAAAAACGATACGCTCCAGGTCCAGCATTTCAATCAGCTCCTGTGCGGCACGCAGATGGCCGAAGTGGATCGGGTCAAATGTGCCGCCGAAGAGCCCCCATTTCATTTGCGGACCTGGCCGTCGCCGTAAATGATAAACTTGGACGTGGTAAGTTCTTCCAGTCCCATGGGCCCGAACGCATGCAGCTTGGTGGTTGAAATGCCTATTTCCGCTCCCAGGCCCAGTTCAAACCCGTCACTGAAGCGTGTGGAAGCGTTGACCAGAACCGTCGACGAATTGACTTCGTTCAGAAAACGCTGGGAGCTGGCATAATCTTTGGTAACGATGGATTCCGTGTGCATGGATCCGTATTTTTCAATATGCTCCATCGCCACATCGATGGACGGAACAACGCGCACGGACAAAATCAGGTCCAGGTATTCCGAGTACCAGTCTTCTTCGGTTGCCGCATCAATATTTTTCAGAACCTTTCTGGTCTTTTCGCAGCCCTTGATCAGAACGCCGGCTTTCTGCAGTTTTTCCGCAATTTTCGGTAAAAACGCGGGGGCAATGTCCGCATGCACCAGCAGGGTTTCCATTGCGTTGCAGACACCGGGCCGCTGAACTTTGGCATTGGCGCAGATGTTCATGGCCATGTTGATGTCGGCAGTGGCATCCACAAAAATATGGCATACCCCTTTGTAATGTTTGATCACGGGAATCTTGGACTGCGCGA
>JAQVLL010000263.1 GCA_028704195.1 Smithellaceae bacterium | reverse complement strand
TTTTACTGGTCGGGGCGAGAGGATTTGAACCTCCGGCTTCCTGCTCCCAAATCTAAAAAGACCGATTTTCACGCCTTTTCACCTCATTGCAATTCTATTCAAAACATATTGACAACATTAAGAATATCTGTCATTTTCCTTTTCAGGATATTGCACCATTATTCACCCTTAAACGGTCATTATTTGTACCCAAATTTGTACCCAAAATTTCTTGAAAAAGGACAATGAAAAATGACCCTTACCGATTTACAAGTACGAAAAATGAGGCCGGAAAACCATCGTTTTGAGATCCTTGACCAGGCTGGTCTTTATATCCGTGTTGCTCCGTCTGGCCGCAAGAGTTGGATCTTTCGATATCTTTTCAACGGAATCCCACGGCGGATGCAATTAGGGGTTTTTCCTGCCGTATCCCTGGCAGAGGCAAGAGAAAAGCATGGCGCGGCGATGACGGACGTTCAACGGGGTATAGATCCGGGGGCCGTTTTTCAGTCGGAGAAGGCGAAACGCAAGGCGCAGCCGACCTTTGCCGATCTTCTGGAAGAGTTCTGGGAAATTGAACTGAAACAGAAACAGACCGGAAAGGAGCGGCGGCGGCTTATTGAAAAAGATGCGGTCCCCGTTTGGAAAAACCGAAAGGCCGATTCCATCACCCGGCGCGATGCCGTTTTATTGGTCGATAAGGTCCGGCAACGAGCACCAGTTGGTGCAAATCGTTTTCAAAGTGTCCTGGTCCGTATCTTCAACTTTGCAGCGGAGCGCGGAATTATTGAGGCTTCTCCGCTAGTGGGGCTGAGGAAGACACCGGAAAAGACCAGAAGCAGGGTCTTAACTGACGACGAGATCCGGCGGCTTTGGGAAGCCCTGGACCTGCAAAATACAGCCATTGACATTTACCGAGTATCAAAGCTTGCATTAAAGCTGCTTCTCCTTACCGGGCAGAGGCCGGGCGAGGTATGCGGCATGGCCTGGGATGAAATCGATTTTGACGAAGGCTTCTGGAATATCCCCGCTCGAAGGATGAAAAACTCTGAACCTCAACGGGTCCCACTTTTGCCGATGGCGCTGGAAGTGCTTGAAGAGGCCAAGATTTATTCCGGCGACAGCAAGTTTGTATTTCGATCATCCCACAAACCCGAAAACCCGATCATCCGGCAGTCGATCACAAAAGCCCTATCGCGCCATTGGGCCGAAATGGGTGTAACTGAGGCATTCACGCCGCACGATTTGCGAAGGACCGTCAGAACCCGGCTGGCAGAGATTGGGATTGATGATGTTATCGCGGAAAGGGTCCTTGGTCATAAGCTCGGGGGAATCCTGGCGGTTTATAATAGATACCCGTATGATGTTGAAAAGCGGCAAGCGCTGGGTCTATGGGAGCGGCGGCTGGCTGAAATCCTGGGCCTTTCCAAAACATTTCCAAACGTTATTCCATTTGAGGCGCGGCATGGGTAAAAAACGGAAAAGGGCGCTTTTGCCGAACCATCCTTTGTTGCTCCCGAAAATTCCCGAAAAAGGGCCACCTGAGGACCGCTTGAAGGCTTCCCTAAAACGGGTTGAGCTGTCCAGGCTGGGGAAATTGCGGGCGCCTGATGGGTTCCGGCTCGATTACGAAGAAACCGGAAACCCACTGGCGGCATGGGATGCTTTTATATTTGCGCGGGAAAATAACCTACCGCTTCCCGAATGGGTGTTGAAATATTTGGATGCGACCGCAAGACGCTTGTTGCGCGCGGATAATAACGCCTCTGTACTGGGCTGGTGCTTTGGGTTCGATTCCTCGGGCGGTCCTGGGCCGTGGCAGCAATACCGAACTCACCGCATGAAACTTTTAGCAGCTTCATGTATCGCCCACCGGGTAAATGCGGACGCAAGCGAAAAAATGAATGGCAAAAATGGCATATTTGACGACGCGGCGCAGCTATTGCGCGATCAGTGGGAGCAAGAGATTAATCCCGAAACGGTCCAGCAATGGGCTTACCGGGATGCTGCAAAAACGAGGAAGGCCGCTGTTGTGGGTTGCTCCGTCATGCCTGGCTATCCAACAATTTTCAAAAGAGAAGCCCATGGCTTGATAGACGGCGACTTTGTGGTGCTTTCGGGGGCCACCGGCAAGGATGCGGACCTGTTAAACGGCAAGGAATATCCGGTTATTTATGCGGCAAAAGATTCTTTTGCATTGGATATAAACACGACCGGCGCGGCGGCGATGGGGGGTAATATCACGGCTACACCATAAAGGGTGTATGTAACTCGGTCCATCCATACATATTTTAACGCGGTTCGATGCGTTATTGTGCTCATCAGAAACAATCTGATGGGCATTTTTTTTGCCAAGGAGAATCAAAAATGGAAATGCGAATCATCCGAAAACCCGAGTTAATGTCAAAAATTGGGCTGTCCGATGCAACAATCTATCGAATGGAAAAGGCCGGACGCTTTCCCAAGCGTATGCAGCTTGGGGGAAACAGTGTTGGTTGGGTTGAGTCTGAAGTGGTCGAATGGGTTGAATCAAGAAAGGCTCAGCGATAGGGGGGCGGCATGGCATCGAAGCGAAAACCCAAAGTCCGACAGACAAACCCGTCAATCGATTTTGAGTCCTATTTTAAAATTGGGATCTCACGCGATTACATCATGATCCGAGATGACTTCCCGATTTGCGAGATAGCACCCGGCGAATTTGCGCGGCTCACGCGGGAAATGTTCGCCAAAAATGACGAGGTGTTAGATGCCAAAAAATAATGGCTGGGTCAAGCTCCACCGCAAGCTGGCAGATAATGAGCTATGGCTGGCCGAACCCTTCACACGCGGGCAAGCATGGATTGACTTGCTTCTATTGGCGAACCACAGATCCGAATTTATTCGCCGGCGGGGAATCATGGTCAAGGTCGAACGGGGGCAAGTGGCATGGAGTGAGGAAGCCCTGGCGCGGCGCTGGCGATGGTCAAAGGGTAAACTTCGACGGTTCTTTTCGGAATTGTCGGCGCGGTCCATGATATCGCGCCAACATGCTGAAACCACTACTAGACTGAAAACGGAACTGAAGAATACACCGAAAACGGCACTGAAGAAAACAAGCGTAAACGCCTTAATTTACATAGAAAATTATGAACGATATCAGGGAAACGGTACTGAAGATAGAACCGAAGAAAAGACCAAAAACGGTACTGAAGAAGCGTTTCTACCTATTATAGAAGAAATAAAGAAGAGAGAGAGGCGCAAAACGCCTACCCTCCCACCTGAAGATTTTTCCATTACAGACAAGATGCGCGAATATGCAAAAGCCAAAGGTTATACCGGCGATCTTGAATCCCTAAAGGAAAAATTCTTGAATTATCACCGGGCCAAAGGTTCAAAATTCGCCTCCTGGGAATCAGCTTTCAAAAACTGGGTTCTTAAGGAGATCGAATTTAACCCACCATCGGCAACGGACGCGCGGACAGAGTACCAAGAAATCACCATGGAGAATATGGGGGAGATCTTTGAAAACTGAGACACTACCGCAAGCAATAGAGGCTGAAGAATCGATGCTGGCATCGTGCTTTTTTGGACACGCCGAACAGGTTGCGGAGATCCTGAAGCCCGAAGATTTTTATTCGATCCGCCACCAGAAGATTTTCGAGGCGGTTGTCACACTGACCAAGAAAGGGGTCGTTGTTGACCTTCCCGCGTTGACGATGGAGCTTCAGGAATCCGGAAAGCTGGAAGAAATCGGCGGGGCTTCTTTTCTGGCCGGGATACTGGACCAGGTACCGGCGGCAACAAACATCGAATATTTTGCAGAGAAAATCAAAGAGAAGGCCGCAAAACGGGAACTGATACGGACCTTTCAGGATGCCATGCAAACGGCAATGACCAACACCACCACCGACACGGCGGCGATCATTCACGATTTGAAAGACCGGCTGCATTCCATCAATGAAGGCATCGGCGGCGCGGGCCGGGAAAGGGCCGTTTCTTACCAGACTCTTTGCAATGAATCGGGCAATCGATATGAGGATCTTTATAGACGCGGCGGCGCGATTACAGGTATTGCTTCGGGTTTTTATGCGCTTGATGCCCTGCTCAGCGGACTTCAGCGAGGCGATCTTATC
>JAQVLL010000262.1 GCA_028704195.1 Smithellaceae bacterium | reverse complement strand
CTAATGAAATTTGCGTGCCAGAATTGAACATCGGGCAAATAATGTTTGTAACATAATGAATTATAAGATGAATTTTAGATGATGGCTTCCTGTAATATTATTTCAATGAGTCATTTTTCCATCTTTTCTTTAATCAAATGTTCAATGGGATTGAACGATATATGAAAATTAATGGTTACCGATAAAAGAGTTGTGTATGATGATACTGTACGGATCAAAACTTACGGTTTTTTTCATTAAAGGAGACGGATCATGACGGAAGGGGAAAAACTTATCATTGAACTGTTTGAAAAATTCAGGAAACAGCAATGGGACGATATCGACAAATTTATTCATCCCGCTTTCCAATCCGTTCATCAGGATGGCAGCAGAAATAAGGAAGAAGAGATCGAGACCCTGAAGGGACTGCACATGGGGGAATACTATTTGAACAATTTCAAGGTGACACAGGATTCGTCACTGATGGTTGTCACTTATACCGTGAGGGCGCAGAAACTCAATGATGGAAAACACACCCTGACAAAACCATCTCAGAGATTGTCTGTTTTTGTGAAATCACGAGGCAGATGGCGATGGCTGGCCCACGCGAATTTCATTCCTATAGAGGAGGCACAATGAAAACAAAAAATATTCTGGTTGTTTTGGGCAGTCCCAGGAAAAACGGCAACAGCGCTATTCTGGCACAGCAGATCAGTAAGGGTGCAAAATCAGAAAAAGCTGAAGTTGAAACCATTTATCTGCAAGAAAAGAATATTGCCCCCTGCAGAGCCTGCATGAGCTGCCAGAAGAAAGGAAGCCGGGGCTGTTCGATCCGGGATGATATGCAGGAAATTTATGCAAAGTTGATCAAGGCAGACGCCTGGGTCATAGCGAGTCCCGTTTACTGGTTTACCATGTCAGCACAGACCAAGTTATTTATGGATCGCTGTTTTGCGCTTCCCGCTTACCATTCTGATCCCTTTCGGGGTAAGCGAATAGCCGTTGCCATGGCATACGGCGACGAAGATGCTGTCAGGTCCGGCTGCATCAATGCTTTAAGAACGTTTCAGGACGCCTTCAGATTTACGGGGTCTTCTCTTGTCGGAATGGTCTATGGTAGTGCCATGGATGCCGGCGAAATCCGATTGAATGAAAAATTGATGAGGGACGCGTACGATCTCGGGAAAATGCTGGCTACAAAACAGGTATTGTCCCGGACATAATTTCAATTTGTGAATTCCCAAATTTGATCCAATGAAAGAGGCTGACGGACCCTCCAGAAAAACCATCAAAGGAGTTGGGCTGGTAAAGGGTATTTATGCACAAATACTTAAATATGCGTGCAATTATTCAGGAAATATGGCATCATGTTTATGAAAGGGCAAGAGGCGTTTTCTCCGTCGTCAATTGACCAAAACCCGCTAAATTGCCGGTTGGCAAGACATACAAAAAGGTGTGCACAGGTAAACAATTTTTTTATCCTACGATGAGTTTATTTTTTCGTTGTGTGAGAGGGATCAATGGAGCGAAGAGAGAGCCCCTTTCTGTGCGGCATAAAAATTGTTCCGGGATTGCTGCTGCTGATGTGTTTTCATGCGCCATGCCTTTATGCAAGTCATGACACATCCCTGCGTACAGATCTCAATTTTTCCTACACGTTCAATGAACAATTTCGGATCGTATCCTACATATTTATCCAGGCCAATGAAAATATTTCAAATTATGATTATGGTGAATGGGGGATCGGACTGCAGTACCAGACGCCGCTTTCGTGGCTTTCATTTCTGATCTATTATCAACAGGGATATTCAAAGGATGAAGAACGTCACTGGGATCTTGAACAAAAACCCAGTATCAACATGAACACACAGGTCACACTCTCCGGTTTTAAAATATCTAACCAGATCCGTTTTGAATACAGGATAACACCCGAATGGAATGATTATCGAATTAAAAACACGCTGGTCATTGCCCGGCCGGAGCTGATTTTTCAGCTCCAGCCCTATATCGGGTGGGAGATGTTCTACGAGAATCATGACAGGGCTCTCATGCTCAACCGGATAAAACTCGGCATCTCCAGGAATATTGGAAGCCATGTTTCCATAGGCCCCTATTACCGGATTGATTTATCCAACATCAACAACGGCTGGGAATGGACAAGGCAGCTCATTGGATTTCATTTAACCATCAATTATTAGGAGTATCGCATGCCGGCAACAATAATAAGCTGTGACGAGCAATGCAAAAAAAACATCACCGGTCAGCTTTTGCGAGGGTTGTTCGTTTTATTGCTGATCCTGTTGATGGGAACTCCCTTTGCCCAGGCGGATGAACGCATTGTAAGAGTTGGGGTTTACGAAAATGCGCCGAAGGTGTTTACGTCCGAGTCCGGCAAGCCGTCGGGAATCTTTATTGATATCATCGAGTATATTGCAAAGCAGGAAGACTGGGACCTGGAATATGTGTCGGGGACGTGGGGAGAGGGATTGGATCGTCTCGCCCGGGGTGACATAGATTTGATGCCGGATGTGGCTCTTACGGCTGAACGGGACAAGAAATACTCTTTCCATAAAATCCAGGTGCTCTCATCTTGGTTTCAGGCTTATGCAGGCAGAAACAGCAGGATTCATTCTATACTCGACCTCAATGGAAAGCGCATTGCCATACTGTAAAGATCGGTCCAGCATGAGGCTTTTACACGCTTCAGTGAAGGCTTTGGGCTGCACATCACGCTCGTTCCCGTTTCGGATTACAAAACGATGTTTGAAATGGCCGCCCGCGGTGATGTGGATGCGGCTGTAACGAATCAGTTTTACGGCGCCATGCATGCCAGGAAATACGGTCTTGAGGACACGGCAGTTGTTTTTGAACCCTCCGCCCTCTTTTTTGCGGCATCCAAAAACGACCCCCATCGACTGTTGGAAGTCATTGACCGTCATTTGTCCATTCTGAAAAAAGATACGCGTTCACCCTATTACAATGCCTTAAGGAAATGGACGTCCGAAAAGGTCCGTTTCAAAGTTCCACTGTGGCTGCAGATTATGGCTCTGATTGCAGGCGTTGCCCTGCTTACGAGCCTTGCGGCAAGTTTTGTGCTGAAGCGTCAGGTGAATACGCGAACCCGGGAGCTGCAGAAGATCAATCAGGAAATGGAGCAGCGAATTATCGAGCGGACGGCGCAGTTGGAGGTAGAGAAGACGAAGGCCGAGTCAGCGGACCGTTTGAAGTCGGCATTTCTCGCCACAATGTCACATGAGCTGCGGACGCCGTTGAATTCGATCATCGGTTTTACGGGCATTCTTTTGCAGAAGCTGGGAGGTCCGTTGAATGAGGAACAGGAGAAGCAGCTGGGCATGGTATATAACAGCGCGCGGCACTTGCTGGATCTCATCAATGATGTTCTGGATATTTCAAAGATCGAAGCCGGGCAGCTCAACGTGGTCCATGAGCGCTTTGATTTGCGGGAATCGATCGAGAGAGTCATGAAGAGTTCGCAGCCTTTGGCGGCGAAGAAGGGGATTGAGCTTTCCTCGACGTTTGCTCCCGAGATTGGCGTCATAACGAGCGACCGCCGCCGGGTGGAGCAAATATTGCTGAACTTGATCAGCAATGCCATCAAGTTTACGGAGCAGGGGTTTGTTCGTCTGCGAGGGGAAGTCCGGGGGAATGATATCGCCATAGACGTGCAGGATTCGGGGATCGGCATCAAGCAGGAAGACATGGGTTTATTGTTCAATGCCTTTCAGCAGATTGAATCCGGGATCACGCGTAAATATGATGGAACGGGGCTGGGTCTTTCCATCTGCAAGAAACTGGCGCAGTTGTTGGGCGGCGAAATCCGTGTTGCAAGCGAATGGGGCAAAGGAAGTACGTTCAGCCTGATTTTAAAAAAGGAAGGGTAAATCATATGAAAGAGAATATTCTGGTCATCGAAGACAATGAGCAAAACCTCTACCTGGTCAAGTTTATCCTGGAAAAAAACGGCTATCAGGTTCATGTTGCGACAGACGGTCAGGCGGGAATTGAAGCGGCAAATCAACTGAAACCGGACCTGATCCTGCTGGACATCCAGCTTCCGGTCATGGACGGTTATGCTGTTGCCCAGAATCTCCGTGC
>JAQVLL010000261.1 GCA_028704195.1 Smithellaceae bacterium | reverse complement strand
ATCAGCGTCCGTTTTCAGGACGCCGGCCATATTCTGGGCGCGGCGATGGTGGAATTGTTTGTTGAAGAAAACGGGGAAACGGTAAAGCTTGTTTTTTCCGGCGATATCGGCCGTCCCAATCAACTCCTGATGAAAGATCCGAGTTCCGTGCATAAGGCGGACTTTCTTTTCATGGAATCGACCTACGGAAACCGCAACCACAAGGGCGAACAGGAAAGCCTGGAAGAACTGGCCGAGGCTATCCGCTACAGTTACGCCAACGGGGGGAAGGTGGTCATTCCCGCGTTTGCCGTGGAAAGAACGCAGGAAATTCTTTATTCGCTTCATCTTCTGATGCGCGAAGGCAAGCTGCCCAAGGACATGCCGGTTTATCTGGACAGCCCTCTGGCCATCAAGGCCACGGAGATCTTCAGCCGCTTCAAATCATATCTGGACAGGGAAACCCAGATCCTTCTGAGAGCAGGCGAAGACCCCCTGCGCCTGCCCAATCTGAAAATGTCCACGAGCACTGCAGATTCCATCCGGATCAACGAAACACAGGAACCGGCCATCGTCATTTCGGCAAGCGGCATGTGCAACGCGGGACGCATCAGGCATCACCTGCGGCACAACCTGTGGCGTCCCGGCGCCAGCATTGTCTTTGTCGGTTTCCAGGCAGAAGGCACCACGGGCCGCAGGATTGTTGACGGCGCAAAAAAAATCCGCATTTTTAACGAAGACATTGCCGTTGCAGCAAAAGTGTTCACCATCAACGGTTTTTCTGCCCATGCCGGACAAAGCCAGCTTCTAGACTGGCTCAAGGATTTTCAAAGCAGGAACATGCAGGTGTTTCTGGTTCACGGAGAACTTTCCGCACAGGAGACCCTTGCGTCCTTAATCCGTGATAAATTCGGCCTGTCCGTGACCATACCGGAATACCTGGAAGAAATCCGGCTGAAAACCGGCAGACAGTTTGAAGAATTCAAGGTGCCTGCCGCGGCAACGGTCGGGGTGAACCTGCCACCACTTTTTGCCGATTTGAAAACAAAACTTGATGACGTAAGCGGTAAAATGGAGAAATTTCAGTCCCTGTCAGCATATCAACAGGCCGAGATTGCCGAATTGATCAAACAGGCCGCCCTGAATATCGACAGGATAAAAAACCAGCCGTAGGCGGTTCAGGTTTTACGGCCTGTTGCCCAAATACTCTTTTCGCCTGCCTCCATCCAGGGCAGGGGGTTTCATCGGTCCCGGCTCCCGTTGGGTTCATTGCGGCAGACTGAAAGCGTACTTTTAAAAATTCAGTGTCATCAGGCCGGGTGTGATTTTTTTCCCGGCTGCCGCAGAGCGTTTTCCTTTTTGTCCTGCTGCCTCAACTTTTGCAGTTTGTTCAATGAACCGCAGACAGTTATTGATATGCCCGATGAATTCATCGGCGGGAATCATTTCACCGTAGGTACGGGTAAAAGAATAAATACACACATCATCTTTTTTGACGCTTTCAGCAATCTCTCTGGCAGTGAGCAAGGCCTGTTCGGCGCTCTTTAAGGCTGTGACCGTGGTGGTTGGTGACAAATCCAGCAGGGCGACAGCATTACAAAAATAAATGGTGGGACGGTAGCTTTGCAGGGTTATGGCATCGTCGTGCGTTTTGGCCTTGACCATCATCAGCTGTTCGGTAACTTCACTTTGCCGATCTTCGGACATGTCGGGACGGCGAAAACCGATCTGCCAGTGAAGATTGACCGAAACATCACCAGCGGTCTGATGTCCGCATGCCAGGGCTTTGCGGGGGTTAATGAAAATATCCTCATCCTCTTTCAAAATTGCGACAAGCAGGCGAACGCTGCCGAGCAGATAGGCAGAGCGGATGGCGGAGGGAGACACGGCAATGCCGTTTTCGAAAAGATCCTGCGCTGCGGCCAGGGAAGCATAAATATTATTTTTCAATGCCAGAAGCGCTTCTTCGTCTTTTACGATCCCGGGATCCGAGCGGCTGTGCCGCAAGGTTCGCATGGCCTGTGCCATGTGAAGGACGGCATATTCACAGTAAAAATCCTCCGATTCGCAGGAACAGTTGGTTTCGATGAAACGGGCCTCCTTCATGGCCTGGCGGAATAAACCGCAGGCGGCGTTAAAAGTGGGCGCATCCAGCGCCATGTTGCGAAGGAGAATCATCCGCAGCGTCCGGGCAATCAGATCGGTCGGATTGATAGATAAAACGACCCTCAGGATTTCCAGTGCCTCGCTGAAACGACGCCGGTAATAAAGCGTCTTGGCGATTTCCAGGCCTAACAGGGAATTCTGGGGAAACTTAAAAAAGGCGGTCACGGCATTGGCCTCGTCTTCAGCAGTGTCTGCCTCGCCCTGGTCCGGAAGCCGCCAGAGTAACCGGTTGAGTTTTTCGACGGCAGCCGGATGATTCTGCAGGATCGGATCGGCCAGCAGCTCGGAGACAAAATCGAAATACAGGGTGCTCCAGAAGGCTTCAATCCACCAGATGGCGAAGGACTCGCCGTTGAAAAGCGTCGTTTCCGTGGGTTCGGGGCACAGCACCACGCGGATGTCGTTGATTAGAACACACTGGCGGGCCATGTCGGATATGCGGATCACCGGGTCGTCGGGAAGTTTGGCATTTAAAAGCGGTAGCAGATGATTGTCGAGGCTTGCATATTCTCCCACAACGATCGCAATGGAAAGAAAACGGTTCTTGGTGGAATAGGGAGACAGCGCCCAGCGGATGGCCATCTGGTGCGCGAGCGATGTGGCGCTGCGCAGGCACTGCTGGTAGTGAATCAGGTTGTTTGACTGAGTTTCCTTGGGAAAATCGACGTAAAGCGTGGTAATATCGTGCGCCCTCACCTTGCCCCAGCGGCCGTAGGAAAAATGACCGATGGACTGGTCGATATAGGATTTAACGGTTTTTTTAAGCCAGCCCAGGATTTCATGATCAATGACATCGCCCCGGCTGTAGAGGGCAAACCCGATGCGCGCGCCCTCCTGAAAATTTTCGGGATGCCGGACCTCGCGACAAATGCCAAGCAATATGTCGTAATGCCAGTCCGCCGCAATATCCGGCCGCTCATGACCGATCCAGAACGCAAGGCTTCTTAAAACGCTTTGTTTGTAAGCAGTATCGACAGGCTCTCTCTTGAGCCTGGTAAGCATGGAATTGGTCACTTTCGGCAGGGCGATCTGTTTTTCAGCAAGAAGCGCATTGATTCGTTCGGTCAATCCCCGCGCAGAGAGGCTGATCTTCAAGAATTCCTCCTTTTTATCCAGCAGCTCCTCAAAATCGAGATGCCCCGGCGGCACAAAAGCCGGCCGCGTCCGCCGGGAGGCATGCTGACGGATGAAATTTTCCACAGCCATGACGTCCATGGTCCTGATGAAGCCCGAACGGAAGGCAAACGCCATCAGGGTGTCGCGGATCCGGTCATTGTCGCTGTTTTGTAAAAAAGCCGACCAGGACTGTGGCGTCGGGAATGCAGCAAGCAGTGCAGAGATATCTTTTTCTTTTTCCTTCAATGGAATCCCCCTTGGAAATTATAAGACAATTTGTTTCATCCTTTATGTTTCCTGTTGATGTCCCACAATGGTGGAAACACTGTAGTGTTTTACCATAAAATGATATTTTTAGTAAAACACTACTTATTATTGACAGTTATTTTACAAAAACATATATGTTTTAAAGCATTTCCGCTGGCAGAGAACATTTATTGAGTAAAAAAGCACAACATTCACAGAGGTTACGGAGGCAACCATGCAAAACGGTTACACGGGTAAATTCCTACAGGTTGACTTGACCACCGGTGTCTGTTCTCCCTTTACCATCGACGAAGCGCGTTTGAAAAAGTTTATCGGAGGCAGTTCCCTTGCGGCTTCACTCTATCTGGAGAGATTTGATCTGCGAGCCGATCCTTTGTCGCCGGAGAATCCGCTGATGCTGATGAATGGCCTCATGGTCGGCAGCGGTTTCCCGGGCAGTTCACGCTTTGCCATGGCTTCCAAATCCCCCCAGACCGGCATCTGGGGCGAAGCGGCCTGCGGCGGCAACTTTGGCCCGGAACTGAAACGCGCCGGTTACGACGGCATCATCATCACCGGTAAAAGCCCGCA
>JAQVLL010000260.1 GCA_028704195.1 Smithellaceae bacterium | reverse complement strand
AGTTCAGCAAAACCTGGTGGAGGAGGCGGGGGTCGGCGCTGATGTTTGTTACATTCGAACCAACAATTTTACTGATTTCGATGGCGGAGTGATGAAGATCATTGCGTACCAGTGCGATAAAACGGACCAGGAAATCATCGATAGATACATCCTGAATTTCAGGTTTTTCAAAGATGCTGAAACTCTTCAGTGCCCTGAGGAGAAACTCGACACGGGTTATTTCCGTCATGGCGCGGTCGACATACTTTTCGACCGTTTCAGGAGAGTACTCGCTGAGATTCCTTTTCAGGACACTTAAAGTCATTTTGATGGAATTGATCGGATTGCCCAGTTCATGACGTATGCCGGAAAACACAAAGCTGATGTTATCCATTGAATTGACCGCTTCAGCGATGGACTCCAGGCGACTTCTTTCCGTGATGTCACGGATGATGATCCAGATGAAGTTGTCTGCAATCATGTAGGGCGTATAGCCCAGCAGACGGTTTTTGAAGCGCAGCGTATAATTTTTCCCGAAAATTTCTTTTTCAGGTTTACTGCCGTAGTCTGTTAAAAGCAAAGACAGGAGATTGCGATAGTCCAATAAATTCTGATTTTGCTGGAAAATTTCTACAGCAAACTTATTTTTGAATATGAGTTCTCTTGTTTTTACATCCAGAATGACGATGCCCAGATCAATCGTCTCCATAATGCTGGCATATAAAGAGTTCTCCAAATGGTTTTCCGAATAGGCCATATTAAAATTTTCTGTTGCGGCGTCGTGCATAATGTGAATATAATCTCAATAAATGAAGAGATATTAAAACATAGAATCATTTTAACATTTTTCGCACTTTTGATATAAATAATTACTTGTAATGTCAAGGATATTTTCGTGCAGACTTTGAAACGAACGATGCTGATTTTATTGACAGCCGCGGTTTTTGTTGCTGCCGGAATGTTTTTTGCTCCGAGATTTTTAGTTTATTCGACAAACTACGCAAAAGTGGATGCCGTTGTAACTTTACTGGGTCCCATATTTAATGATCGGGAGAGACATGCACGGGATTTGATTGAAAAGGGAATGGCAGATTATCTCATCATTCCGGCATATAATAAAACATTGCATCTGGATCAGAAAACGTTGAAACCCTTTCCGGACAATCCGGACAAAAAAAATATCAACTCAAAAAAAGAACCGGTCATGCCGGAATATTACGAAGACACTCATCTTGAACTGATCGAAGCAAAAAAGACCATGAAGCGGCATGGACTGAAGTCAGCCATATTTGTCAGCTCACCCTATCACATGCGACGCATAAAAATCATGGTCAATAAAGAATTTGACCATCCGTCTGAATATTATTTTTCACCGACGCCTTTCGAAAAAGCTCCTTTAAACGCATGGGAATTAAGGGCATCCGACTGGAAAAAAGTGCGCAGGGAGTACGTCAAGATTCTATGGTTTATGATCTATTCCGTGTGGTCAAGGGGGGAAACCGCCGGTTAGCGTTAATTGTCCGGTTTAAGGTAGGGCAGGGCCAGCTGCACTTTTTTCAGGGCCTGCTTTTCAATCTGGCGGGCGCGTTCGCGGGTGATATTGTATTTATCACCGATTTCCTGAAGTGTCAGCGGATCATCCGCCATGATCCGGTGCTGGATGATAAAGCTTTCCCTTTCGTTGAGATTGGCCAGTGCACCGGCGATGTCGCGCTTGACCAGGCTTTTTTCCTCATTCTTGATCAGGGACACTTCCTGATTGTCACCATCGTGCGTGAGAAAATCAAGATGCGACGTTTCTCCGTCATCATTGATGAATTCGTTGAGTGACAAATCGCGCGAACCCATGCGTAAATTCATCTCGGCGACCTCGGACCCCTTCACACCCAGTGAATCCGCGATTTCACTGAATTCAGGATTTCTTTTCGAAATGGTTTCCAGTTCCTTCTTCGCCTGGCTTAATTTGAAGAAGAGCTTTCTTTGCGCCTGGGTCGTGCCGATTTTTACGATGCTCCAGGATTTGATCAGGTAATTCTGGATATAAGCGCGAATCCACCATACCGCGTAGGAGATCAGACGGTAGCCTTTGTAGGGATCGAATTTTTTTACGGCATGAATCAGGCCGATGTTGCCTTCCTGGATCAAATCGGCCAGTTTGAAACCATAATTACGGTATTCGTGGGCGATTTTGACCACAAAACGCAGATTGGAGACGATCAATTTTTCCGCGGCCTCCATGTCATTGTATTTCTTGAGCTGAACGGCGAGTTTGAATTCTTCTTCGGGAGTCAGGAGCGGAAAGCGGTTGATCTCGGTAATATAAATGTCAAGAGTGCCGGTAACGATCGGTAACTTCAACGCCTGAGCCTCCTCAATAAATTTAACATTTACTGTATCTATCGAAGAGTGTTTTTCCGGTCAAGAAAATTATTCAAGCGACAGGCGTCTTGACAGGCAAACCATGAATGTTTATTCTATGGAAAAGCAATCTAAGGAATTGAAATGAAATCAGTTAACAGGGTGATGATTGAATCGGCTGTCAAAATGGCCAAGGATGTCAAGGCCGGCATTGTTCTGCTTTGCGTGGATGTGAAAAACGAATTCATGGAACTGCCGGAAGACATCAAAAAATCAATGCATTTCATTCTGGTCACGCAGGGAAATGAAAAACTGCCGGACGCGCTGGCAAAATATGTGAGAAAACTGGATGTTCCCAATGTGAATCTGACACGCACGGGAAAAATCAAGATCGCGATAGCCAAAGGCATTGTATCCAGTCTTCTCAAAAGAAATGACAAAATCATCTGTCTTTCCGGCGTACCGAAATTCGGCTATGCAGACAGCATTTTCTTTATCGATGTCGGGAAAGAGTTTGAAATCCTGACATACGATTTTATCAATGATGTTGTGGAATCTGTGGAGCCTGAAGTTTTTAATGCAGTTTTGAATATTGCCTGTGAGCTGGCCGCGCAGGGCAGGGAAAGCCGGAAGGTTGGCACGATCTTTGTCCTTGGCGATGATGAAAAAGTCATGCAGTTGTCCAGGCAGATGATCATGAATCCGTTTCAGGGATATCCGGAAGATGACCGCAATATTCTGAATCCGGATCTGGCAGAAACCATCAAGGAATATTCTTCCATCGACGGCGCCTTTATAATCAGGTTCAACGGTGTCATCGTGACGGCGGGCCGGCATTTGAGTGCAGCGCTCGAAAGCAAGGATTTCCCGTCCGGATTGGGTAGCCGTCACATTGCCGCGGCGGGCATTACCAATGTGACCAAAGCCGTGGCCATTGTTGTTTCACAATCCACGGGGGATGTCAGTGTGTTCAAAAACGGCAAGCTTTTTGTGACGATTGAAAAACCCGTAGAGTAGGGAGAGGAAAATATGAGATTTGATAAATTCACATTGAAAGTACAGGAAGCGCTTCAGGACGCGCAGTCGCTGGCAGGCACAATGGGCCATCAGTCTATTGAGCCGGAGCATCTTCTGGTTTGTTTTCTAAGGCAGGAAGACGGCATTGCTGGTGCTATCCTGAATAAGCTGAATGCTTCACCCCGAAAGGTAGAGCAGGAGATTGACCGTTATTTGAAAAAACAGCCAAGTGTTCAAGGCACGGGCACGGGCCAGGTGTATCTGGGAGGCAGGCTCAATAAGCTGTTCGATAAAGCGATGACCGACGCGGCGCAGCTCAAGGACGAATATATCAGTGCAGAGCACGTACTGGTAGCCATGTCTGAAGAAAAAGAAGGATATGTGGGTAAAGTCCTGCATGAGAACGGTATTACGAAAGATAACATCTTAAAGGTGCTTGTTGAAATCCGCGGCAACCAGCGCGTCACCGATCCGAATCCCGAAGGCAAGTATCAGGCACTGGAACGGTATGCCCGGGACTTCAATGAACTGGCCCGCAAAGGTTCCTTTGATCCGGTCATCGGCCGGGATGAAGAAATACGCCGTGTCATGCAGGTTCTTTCACGGCGTACGAAGAACAATCCCGTGCTCATCGGCGAACCGGGTGTCGGCAAGACGGCCATTGTGGAAGGTCTCGCCCAGCGCATTGTAAACGGGGACGTGCCGGAAAGCCTGAGAAACAAACGCGTCATCGGTCTGGACATCG
>JAQVLL010000259.1 GCA_028704195.1 Smithellaceae bacterium | reverse complement strand
GTCAACTACCCCTCCCTAACGGAAGGGGCTTGTAGAAGCCCGAGTTGACAAGGGGGCTTGAAAAAGCAGCAGTTGGTATGGTCACGACACCCTGGGGTATTCCGCACGCTTCAGGCTCTGTCGCCGGTGATTAAAAGTCCTGGGAGGTAGGGACAGTGTTGCCGGCACGACAAGCCACTCCAACAACCCCGATGCGGCGCTTACAGTCCTTTGCGGACTGGCCGGTTCTATTTTACCCGGCAAATTACAGAAAGGAGGAAGGACATGGTTTATGTTTTGAACAAGAATGGCCGCCCGCTGATGCCGTGTTCTTCGCGGAAGGCAAGGATGCTCTTATCGGCGGGCAAGGCAACCGTGGCTAAACGGACCCCTTTTGTTATCCGGCTTCTCCACGGAAGCAGCGGGTACGTCCAGCCGGTTACAATGGGCGTGGATAGCGGGTTTACCCATGTGGGGATTTCCGTTGTCACGGGCACGAAAGAGATTTACGCGGCAGATGTGGAACTTCGCAGGGATTTGGTCGATCTGAACAGTGAACGGCGGATGTATCGGCGGAACAGACGCAACCGTAAAACATGGTATCGGCAGCCCCGGTTTGATAACCGAAGGAAGCCTGAAGGCTGTCTTGCCCCTTCCATTCAGCACAAACTGGACAGCCACAAGAAGCTGATCAAGGGGGTAAAGGCAATCCTTCCTATTGACCTGGTGATTATCGAAGTCGCTGCATTTGACATTCAGAAAATCAAAAACCCGGATACAGAAGGCACAGGATACCAGAATGGAGATCAAGCCGGGTTCTGGAATGTTCGGGAATATGTCCTTTACCGGGACGGACACAAGTGTCAGGCTCCAAAGTGCAACGGCAAGGATAAAGTCCTGAATGTTCACCATATCGAAAGCCGCAAAACCGGCGGCAATCGCCCGGATAATCTGATTACGCTTTGCGAGTCCTGTCACGACAGGCACCATAAGGGGATGGTTCGCCTTACCCTTGCACAGAGCAAAGGATTCAAGGCAGAAACCTTCATGTCGATGGTGCGCTGGCGATTGGTTAACGAAACCGGAGCAGATCATACCTACGGATACATCACGAAAACGAACCGGATAGCCCTCGGTTTGGCCAAATCCCATGTAAATGATGCCTATGTGATTGCCGGCGGAACCGTGCAGGAAAGAGTCAGCCCGTTCAGGGTTAAGCAGGTGCGGAAATGCAACCGCAAACTCTTCAAAGGCGACCACAGCCACATCCGGAACACGGCTCCACGGCTCATTAAAGGATTCCAGCGGTACGACAAGGTCAGATTTCAGGGGCAGGAGTGCTTCGTGTTTGGCCGGAGAAGTACCGGGTATTTTGACCTTCGGCTTCTGGACGGCACAAAGATTCATGCTTCCGCCAACGCAAAACACATTAAACGTCTCGAAAGAGGCAATACATTCTTAATCGAAAGGAGGATGGCAGGAACGAAGCAGATTGCGGCCTAAAAGGGCGGCAATTCCTCCCCGACCTTTCGGACGGGGTCTCCTTGCCGAAAAATGATGATGATGAAAGAGCAGATTTTTGAGATACTCAAGGATCAGATGGAAAAAACAATCTCTTCTCTGGAGAAATCATTCAGCAGAGTAAGAACCGGTCGTGCGTCTGTTTCGCTGCTGGATGGTATCAAGGTTGATTATTATGGAACTCCCACACCGATTACCCAGGTAGCCACTCTTTCCGTACCCGAAAGCAGGCTTATCGTGATCGCGCCCTGGGACGCGACAGCCATCGGCGCAATCGAAAAAGCAATACAAAAGTCTGATCTGGGCTTGATGCCGTCCACCGACGGCAAGGTGATTCGGCTGTCCATTCCGCAGTTAACGGAGGAGAGACGCAAGGATCTTGTCAAGGTCGTTAAAAAAATGACGGAAGAAGGCAAGGTGAAACTGCGAAATGAGCGCCGGGATGCCAATGAAGCGTTTAAAGATTTAAAAAAGAATAATAAAATGTCCGAAGACGAAATGCACGACGCACAAAATGAAGTTCAGAAATTGACCGATAGCTATATCGAAATGACGGACAAAATCCTGGCGGGCAAAGAAAAAGAAATTATGGAGATATAAATACCCGGAAGCAGAAAAATTTTTTAATGGGGAGTCGAAAGCTCCCCATTTGTTTTTAAGGACAGATTAAAAGGCAATGATCAAGATTGATCAAAACAAACTGCCGCGGCATATCGCCATCATCATGGATGGGAACGGCCGCTGGGCGAAACAGCATACCATGGGCAGGATTCGAGGCCACAAAAAGGGTGCTCAGGCCGTCAGGACGACGGTGACGGCGTGCCGTGAAATCGGGATCCAGGTTCTGACGCTTTTTGCGTTTTCTTCTGAAAACTGGGGGAGGCCCGATGAAGAGGTCAACGCTCTAATGTCGTTGCTGGAAGATTATCTGGATAAGGAAACGCCGACTCTTCAGAAGCAGCAAATCCGGCTGAATTCGATTGGTGACATAGACCGGCTGTATCCGCTTGTTAAAAAAAAGCTTCTGGATGTTGTAAAACTCACGGAGCAAAATGACAAAATGGTTCTGAATCTGGCGTTGAGCTACGGCAGCCGTGATGAAATTGTTCTTGCCATCCGAAAGATGATTTCGGACAGTCAAAAAGGAAAGCTTGACATTGAGGACATCAATCAGGATCTTGTAGGGCATTATTTATATACAGACGGTATGCCTGACCCCGATCTCCTGATACGGACCAGCGGGGAATATCGCATCAGCAATTTCATGCTCTGGCAGCTTGCTTATACGGAGCTTTATTTTACGGATGTGCTTTGGCCTGATTTTAAAAAAGATGATTTGTTGAATGCCATTGCTGAGTACCAGCTAAGAGAGCGTCGTTTCGGTTTAACGAGTGATCAAATCAGCGGGAAATAGATTTTATCCGGGAAACAAAAAATGGCGACAAAGAATTCAAATCTGCAAAGATGGCTGACCGGCATTGTTCTGTCTGTCGTTTTGCTCCTGATCATTTTTCTGGGATCCCTGGAATGGTTTGCCGCGGTTATTATGCTGATTATCATCATTGGCATGTGGGAATACAACAGTATCGTTTTTGGACCTGGCTTCCTGAAAGAAAAAACGGAGGGCCTGATTCTTGCCGTTCTTATTCCCGTCACCGTGCTGTTTGGCAATGAGCAATGGTTAACCGCTCTTCTGGCTTTTGCGGTCATGGCCGTTTTCATTGTCTTTCTATGGAAAATCAGCGAAAACAGCTTTGACATGTCTTCTGTGAATAAAGTGCTTTTTGGAATGCTTTACATTCCGCTGTTGACTTCGCACTTTATCATGCTTCGAAAACTGGACAGCGGAATTGAATGGATTATGCTTGTTCTGGTGATTGGAATCGTCGGTGATACCGTTGCGCTTTATGTGGGCAAGTTTTTCGGGAAAAGAAAGCTGATTGCGCTGGTCAGCCCCGGTAAAACCGTGGAAGGCACCATTGGTCTCATTTTTGGCGGAACTGCAGCCGCCTGTCTGTTCGGTTATTTCCTGATTCGCGACGTCTGGCTTCTCCACTTTCTGGTGCTCGGTTTTGCGGGCAGCATCATCGGGCAGCTGGGAGATCTCTGCGAATCCGTCATCAAAAGGAATTACGGGAAGAAAGACGCCAGCTCACTGCTGCCGGGGCATGGCGGGCTGATGGACCGGATGGACAGTCTGATCTTTCTGGGACCCTTTGTTTATTATTACCGGATTTTTGTGATTGGCTCATGAAAAAAATTACCATTTTAGGATCAACGGGTTCCATCGGTGTCAGCACACTGGATGTTATTGAAAATAACCCAAAGGCATTCAAGGTGACAGCGCTTGCAGCCGGACGCAACGTGAAGCTTCTCGCGCGGCAGATTGTAAAATTTAATCCGCAGATCGCTGCTGTCAGCGCCAGGGAGGATGCTGCGAAATTACGTCAAATCCTGGGACTAAAAAAAAAGATTCCAATCCTTTATGGCGAAAAAGGTATTGAGGAAGTTGCCTCATATCCATCATCCGATATCGTTGTTTCAGCCATTTCCGGCGCGGCGGGACTCAAACCGACCCTGGCGGCAATAGAAGCAGGCC
>JAQVLL010000258.1 GCA_028704195.1 Smithellaceae bacterium | reverse complement strand
TATCTCACTGACGGTTGCTGCACTGAGAACAGGCGCATCTAAACTTGCCGTGATCCGCCGTTCAACTGGCATGAAAGAATATGGAAAATTCGGAATTCAGTTTCAGATGATTGATTTGCTATATCCCTAAAAGGAACCGTCACGCAGAAAAATCCTTCAGCTTTTTCTCATCACCCGATGAATATTTTTGTTTCTGATGCATCTGAGGCTTTCAATATTGCCCCACGGACCATAGAACTTCCGTGAGACTGATCGGTTCTCATGGATTTTTATATCTGACAATTCCGGCAATAATATGTACTGCGGCCGGACTGCCTGACTCTCTCAATGTTGCTTCCGCACCTGCGGCAAGCTTTTCCCTCCCGGGCATACACCCTGAGCTCTTTTTGGTTCCGTCCCATGCAGCCGTAAAGATCTCGCCAGTCGGAAATCGAGGTTCCCCTGTTTTCAATCCCTTTTTTCAAAATACGCTTTGCGTGCCGGAAAATCCCCGCCCATTCATCGTTGCTGATGGTCACTGCCTGCCGGAAAGGGGAAATACCGGCCCGGTGCAAAATTTCACAGGCGTAAATATTGCCGATGCCGGATATTGCCTCCGGATCCATAAGCAATACCTTGACGCTGACTTTTCTCTTAGCCTGCTTCTCCAGAAAAGTCTTCACGCTGAAGTTCAGCAGAATATCTCTGTCGTCCCCTTCGGCTTGCGTCTTTCCAACCTTTACCGTCGCAAAGCGTCGCGGGTCGATCAGATCAACGTTTCCGCATTCTGTTGTCATCCTCCACCGGGTATGTGGTTCTTTCGTTTCTTGATCCCGCCAGAACAACCGCCCCGTCATCCTCAAATGAATCAAGACGCTTCTGCCGTCATTGAGGATCAGGTGTATCGTCTTGCCACACCGAAGCACGTCGCAAACGACACATCCTCTGATACTTTCCTGTCCCGCCAGTTTTTCGTCATAGACGGTTGTCCGCAATATTTTTGCACCCACAGCCTTTTGATGAAGCTGACGGCAAAGCGTTTCCACTTCCGGTAGCTCGGGCATTCTCTGTCTCCTGCTGTTCTCTATTTCAAATCTTCCAATGAGCTTTCCGGAGCATGCTTCGCGCCAATTCCTTTGCCCGCCTGCATTTCACCATGGATAAGACCACCTTCCCCTATCTTTGTGCCTGACGCTTTTCGTTACGGCGATAATGGAATTTCCTCCGGAGTCTTTTCTTTTTCCCTCTTACCATGATGCTGCATCCTTTGCATCCTTTGAAGCAGTACCGACTTTTTCTTGAAATATTTTTCTCATTTTTTTTCTAAAATGCAAAATAATTGTTGACAAATTTTTTTGTGTGCGTAAATTCAAAAAAAACAATGTATTTTCTTGGTTTGTTTTTTTTGTAACGGAGACATTGTCCCGGAAGGAGAACGAATGGAAAACGAAACGCTGTTTAATGAGGAGACGGAACCTCCTGGTCCAACGATCGACCTGGCTGCGATTCAAGACAACGCAACGAGGTTATTTTCGTTGTCCATGAACAATCAGCAACCTTCCCTGGCAAAATCAAAGCCTGATAGACTTTATTTCCCTTTTAAAGATTCACCCCGATCACGTGCCTTCCGAAAAAAACATTATCCTGAAATCAGCCGTATTGAATGGTTTGACTGGCGCTGGCAGTTTCAAAACGCGATCCGCGATGTCCATTCCCTGGATACCATTATTCATCTTTCCGACAATGAACGACAGGCGATGATGCACCCGTCGGGGGGGCTTCCTGTCGCCATCACCCCTTACTACGCCAGCCTCCTTTCCGTTCAGGATTCTTCTGACCCTCTACGCCGCTCGGTCGTCCCGGTGGTTGACGAATGCCTGCATACCAAAGGCGAAGAAGAAGATCCCCTTAGTGAAGATGCCGACTCGCCGGTTCCCGGTATCGTCCATCGTTATCCTGACCGCGTTCTTTTCCTGGTGACCGATATCTGTTCAACATATTGCCGCTACTGCACCCGTTCCCGAATTTTCGGCCGTCAACATCAATGTTTTATTGACAGCGCCAAATGGGAAAAAGCGCTGGCCTACATCGAATCAAATCCGAATGTCCGCGATGTGCTCCTGTCCGGAGGCGACCCCCTCACCCTGTCCGACGACAGGATTGAATGGCTGCTTTCCAGACTCAAGGACATTCCCCATGTTGAACTGATCCGGATCGGCACCAAGGTGCCCACGGTCCTGCCTCAGCGCATTACACCGGCATTGGTTTCCATGCTGAAAAAATATCACCCTCTTTGGATGAGCATCCATATCACGCATCCCGACGAACTGACACCGGAAATGAGCGCCGCCTGTATTCGACTGGCCGATGCCGGCATTCCTCTGGGCAGCCAGACGGTTCTGCTCGCCGGCATCAACGACTCTGTCTCCACGATGACCCGATTGGTGCACGGCCTCCTGCAGATTCGCGTCCGCCCCTACTACTTGTATCAATGCGATCCGATTCCCGGCTCATCTCATTTTCGTACACCCATCAGCAAAGGTCTGGAAATCATCCAGGGCCTGCGGGGGCATACAACCGGTTATGCCGTACCGACTTATGTTGTTGATGCCCCGGGTGGCGGGGGAAAAATTCCGCTTCTTCCCGAATATGCCATCGGCTGGGATAAGGGCGATCTGTTGATGCGCAATTACGAAGGCAATGTTTTCCGCTACCCGGACAATCACGCTGAGTCGAAAGATATCCATTAGGATCGTGTGCATTTATGTCCGGCAATATGAACTGCTTGTCAACCAACTCCCCTCAAAAGTTAACCATCGGCCTGACCTACGATTTGCGTGAAGATTATTTGCGTGAAGGCTACACCCTGGAAGAAACGGCTGAATTCGACAAACCCGATACCATCGAAGCCATTGAAAATGTCATTTTGAAAAACGGCTATGTTACCGACCGGATTGGCCATATCCAATCCTTGACCCGTCGGCTTGCCGCGGGGGATCGCTGGAATCTTGTCTTCAATATCGCTGAAGGCCTTCACGGGTTCGGCCGGGAGGCACAGGTGCCCGCGCTTCTTGATGCCTACAAAATTCCCTATACCTTCTCCGACGCCCTGGGGCAGGCCCTGACCCTTCATAAAGGCATGACCAAGCATGTTGTGCGCGACCTGGGCATTCCCACACCGGACTTTGCCGTTGTTTCCGAGCCGTACGATATCGAGACCGTTTCTCTGCCCTATCCCCTTTTTGCCAAACCTGTCGCGGAAGGAACGGGCAAGGGCATCACGGCTCTTTCCAAGATTGACCATACCGAAGACCTGCGCTGTGTTTGCATAAACCTTCTCAAGACATTTTGTCAGCCTGTGCTGGTGGAAACCTATCTGCCCGGACGGGAGTTCACTATAGGAATCGTTGGAACAGGCAAAGAAGCCAGGGCCCTCGGCGCCATGGAGGTTCTCCTGAATCCTGGTGCCGAACAATATGCTTACTCCTACGAAAACAAGGAGCATTACGAAAACCTCGTGCGATATGCCTCCGTGGACGACGCTGAAGCCAGGCAAGCCATGGAAATATCGCTTCGGGCCTGGCGGGGCCTTGGCTTGAAAGACGGGGGACGCATTGATATACGCTCTGATGCTCACGGCCTTCCTCATTTTATGGAAGTCAATGCTCTGGCTGGCCTGAATCCAATCCGTTCGGATCTGCCCATTCTTTGCAGATTGGTAGGCATCCCCTATGACCGGCTTATTACCGAAATCCTGAATTCAGCGCTGAAACGCGCCGGTATCATCATGATATGAAAGGCCGCATCCAAACATCCGGCAGACGGAAAAAATCCTGATGAAACGAATGGTCATTTTACATACCGATGTTGGCCCGAACGCGGGAATTGACGAACAGGATTGCCTGCAGCAGGCCGAAAGCGTCAGCGAGGCGGCGCTCTCGCTGGACTACGACCCGGTCATGCTTGCCTTTGGGATGGATTTCAATGAAACGATCGCCAGGTTACGCGATCTTCACCCGGATGTTGTGTTTAATCTGGTGGAAACCTTTGCCGGCCGGGGCAGCATGGTTTACTTCGCAACAGCCCTGCTGGATTTCCTGCAGATTCCCTACACGGGATGCAGAACGGATGCCATGTTTTTGA
>JAQVLL010000257.1 GCA_028704195.1 Smithellaceae bacterium | reverse complement strand
TGAATACGTAATAGCTACCGTAAATGTCAAAGAACAAAAATTAAAGCTCTTCCTGGATAAAACCCAGGTCGAGGAATTTCAATATAAACTGCGTTAATTGACCTTGAGTGTCCACGATGTCCTGGCATAAAAACTATCCACGATGTCTTGGCACTCAACATTTAGGTGTTACGTTTTAAGCATTAAATTTTAAGTTTTAACTGTAATTGAAGCGCTTAGCGCAATCATTTCTGTTCAAAACATAACACGTAAAACTTAAAACTTTTTCACATCATATCCTAATGTGGCTTAAACATGATCATTCAATCCCTTCTCGATATGTATACGTCCTGCACACTTTGTCCCCGTGCCTGCCGGGTTGACCGGACAAAGGGGGAGCTGGGCTACTGTCGCCTGCCGGCCGACATTGTCATGGATTGCGCAATGGCCCACTACGGGGAAGAGCCGCCTCTTTCAGGAACACACGGGGCAGGAACCATTTTCCTGTCTTCCTGCAACCTGGGGTGTATCTATTGCCAGAACTACCAGATATCCCACAGTGTCCGGGGGCAGAACAAGACCGTCGTGCAACTGGCAAAAGTCATGCTGGATCTGCAGAATCGCGGCTGTCATAATATCGAAACCGTTACCCCGACACATCAGGCGCCTCTGATCATGGAGGCATTGTGCATGGCGCGCGCACAGGGGCTTACCGTCCCGTTTGTCTATAATTGCGGCGGTTATGAAAATCCGGACGTCATACGTCTCCTGGATGGAATGGTGGATATTTACCTGCCTGATTTTAAATACGGGCTGGAAGAAGATGGCCTGTTATTTTCCGACGCGGCTCAATATCCGCGGTATGCCTTGGCATCGATCAGGGAAATGGTCAGGCAGGTTGGAGACGATCTCAAACTGGAAGACGGTTTCGCCGTAAGCGGCATCATTATCCGCCATCTGGTTTTGCCCGGAAGGCTTGAAAACTCCATGGCCGTGCTGAAACTTCTGAAAGAGGAACTGTCTACAAACGTTCCGGTCAGTCTCATGTCGCAATATACGCCGATCGGTGCGGTAAAATCGCATCCGCAGCTGGGGCGTAGAATTACTAATGCGGAATACATACGAATTCTGGATTATGCCATACAGCTCGGCTTTGAAAATCTTTTTATTCAGCATGTCAGCGACGACGCCATGACGCCGGATTTTGACTGTAAAATGCCATTTGAAAAGTCAGGAAACCCTGATGAATAATAGCCTGCGGAAAATTTGTAACCGTTTTGCCGAAAGGTATGAACTGAAGGGGGTCAGGGCATTTTAAAAACACTGACTCCTGATGGCGGCTGGAATTGAAATAATCTGGAGGAAAGCCCCGTGTTCATTTTAATGCCGGAAAACTTCAGTACCGTTGAATTACCCATTACGTCATCAAAACCGACACGAAGAATATGAAAATTGTTTTTCGCAACAGTCATCTGCAGGTATTGATAAGATGCTCCCTTTTCACGCGGATATAAAAGAAGCAGATAGTTGCCATTTTCATCCGTTGCACCGGAAGGATTATACTGAATTGTAAAATCCTCTTTCAGTTTTCCCAGACCGGAAAGAAACTTGATTAAAGCTTCCGATTTAAAAATCTTTTCAGGATTCTGAGTGTAAACGGCCCGTTCCTGAGGAAGATAAAGCCAGGCTTTTTGTGCATTCACAACAAGTTTTTTCGCTTTCGGTTTTTTATAATCCCATAACATCTGCCTTGGATTTTTAAAATAGACTGTACCCTCTTCCACATCCGTTTTCCCGATGGATTTTACCGTGGTTTCCTGAATAAAAGTAGCACGAAAGTCCCTCGTATTTTCATAAATCTGCTGAAGTTGCTTGACGGTTTCACGGATTTGAGGCGGTTCGGCAGCAAGGGAACCCGCAGACCAAAAAACCACGCAAATAATCGCCGCAACCATCGAAAAGATTTTTCGGGTTATAAATAATTCATTTTTAATCAAACACATCGAAGCAAGCTGTCGAGGCATGAAATTAACATTATCATATCGCAGTAAGCTACCGGGAATTAACGCTTGTCCGGCGTGAACGGGTTTAAGATTTTTTTTTGTCATTTTTTTTCAAAAAAAATTTAAAATTCATTGAAGATGGCACAATTTTTCAGGCTGCGTTTATATCTTTTCGTTTAAAGGATCATAAGTGGTCATGATTAAAGGGCATATTGATAAATATTTGATATAATTGATTATTATCATTGCCCAAACCTTAAGCAAAGAGGTCCAAAAGCGTGTCCATTGCGGACTTATCGAATTTATAAACACGGTTATCAACAGGCTTTTCCACAACATTGTGGAATACAATTTCAAATGCCTGTATCCAAGGGGTAATCACCTGAAATGGCCTTGCTCTTCTTGACATTCCATTAGGCAACCTGCACACGACAGCCGAAGGGATCTTCCGTGGTCCCGTATTGAATATGAAGAATTTCGTTATATAACGTATCCGCAATGGCGCCGGTCTTTCCTCCGTTGATGATATACTCCCTGTTGCGGAAATAAATCTGACCGACCGGAGAAATGATGGCGGCCGTTCCCGAGGCAAAAGCTTCCTTGAGGGTTCCATTTTCGATCGTTTCGATCACTTCGTCGATGGCCAGTCGTCTTTCAGTCACCTTCACTCCCAGGTGAACAGCCAGTTTCAACACGGAATCCCGCGTCACACCCGGCAGAATGGTTCCTCCCAAAGGCGGTGTGATCAGCTCATCACCGATCACGAAAAAGATATTGCTGGTGCCCACCTCTTCCACGTACTTTTTCTCCTTAGCGTCAAGCCACAACACTTGCGTGTAACCCATATCGCTGGCAATACGGCTGGCATAAAGACTGGCGGCATAATTGCCCGCAGCTTTTATGTTTCCCGTACCGCCCGGTGCCGCGCGCACATACTCCTCGGAGACATAAATTTTCGTCGGGCCGAACCCTTGTGCATAATAGGCCCCCACAGGACCTGCAATGATGAAGAAAAGGTATTCACTGGACGGATGCACGCCTAGGGCGGCTTCCGTGGCAATCATCGTCGGGCGGATATAAAGGGAGGATCCCGGCTCCCGTGGAATCCATTCGTGCTCCAGCAGCACAAACTGCTTCAGGGCGTTGAAAAAAACCGTTTCGTCCATCTGCGCCATGCAAAGTCTTGTGGCGGACACATTCATTCTTCGGATATTCTCCATCGGACGGAAAAGATAAATTTCATCTTTTGGCCCCCGATAGGCTTTCAATCCTTCAAATATTTCCTGGCCGTAATGAAGGCACATAGCCGTCGGATCAAGCTGCAGGAGCTGGTATGGCTCGATGACCGGGTCGTACCAGCCTTCGCCTTCTTTGTATTTCATTGTAAACATGTGGTCGGTAAAATGTTTGCCAAAACCTAACTTGCTTTGATCAGGCTTGGGCTTCAGGTACTTGGGCAGAGCCTTCACGATTTTAATTTTCATAAATTCCTCTTTAATAAAGATATCTTTCAGCAGAATATATTTATAATAAATTTTTATACCACTAAACGATCCTTCGATCAAGACTTCGATATTGAATTGCTTCGGCAACATGTGCGGGTTCAATTTTGTCAGCGCCTTCCAGGTCGGCAATGGTGCGGGACACTTTGAGAATACGGTTCATGGCACGCGCGGAAAAACCCATTTTTTCGATGGCCATTTCCATCAACTGATGAGATTCTTCATCAATGGCGCAAAAAGACCGGATTTGTTTTTCCATCATGCGTGCATTGGTGAGAATGCCTACACCGTTGAAACGCTGTTTTTGCCGCTGGCGCGCTTGATCCACCCGTTTTTTTATGGCGGCGGACGATTCCCCCTCTTCTTTTCCCGTCAAATCACGGTATTTCACAGACGGCACCTCAATATGCAAATCAATGCGATCGAGCAGGGGACCGGATATCTTTCCCTGATACTGGCGGATCTGCTGGGCAGAACAGCGGCAGCCGCGGACCCGATCGCCGAAATATCCGCAGGGACATGGATTCATGGCGGCCACCAGCATGAATCTGGCCGGGAAGCCCACAGTAACCGCCGACCGTGTAATTGTGATGGTTCCGTCCTCCAGTGGTTGGCGAAGCGCTTCAAGCGCGTTTCTTTTGAATT
>JAQVLL010000256.1 GCA_028704195.1 Smithellaceae bacterium | reverse complement strand
ATGGGAACAACATTGTCTTTCCCCTGCGGTTCCGGAGATGCTTCGGTTTTCTTTCCGTCCCCATTGCCGGATTTGAACACGGACTTTACCTGTCTGGCGAATTTCCGGACGTTGTCGGTTCCCTTCTGGGAAGGTTTTCTGTTCTCATTGTCGCCGCCGATAATGTCATTCAGGTCCCCCAGTTCCTCCAGCGCGGTCATGCCGATGTTGTCCATATCCCGGAATGCTCTTGCCTTGGCCCTGGTTGAAGCCATTCTGATTAAGTGCCTGGCCACCTTGGAATTGCAGTTCTGAGGGTTGGCGTCCCCGATGTCCGAGAATTTCTTCCCGTCCATGGATTCCACACGAGCCTTGCAGATGGCGGTGTTTCTGTTTTCATCGGACGGATATTGAATGAGCTCCACGTCAACCATGCAGAGGTTCTTCTGGTGCGCCACATCCAGCAATCCCGCGTATAGCACAAAGTCCTTGTCATCGATCTGTTTGACGAAATTGTCATCCAGCTTGGGTCTCCATCTTTCCAGGTAACGGACGCTCTCCTGGTCTCCTTCCGTGATGGAATTCATGACGGCCATAATATGCTTGCACTTGAAGGTGGAATCGCTTTTGATCCCCCTGGCGAAATCCCCGCAGTTGCAGAAATATTCCGTTTCGTTGTTGAAGCATACCTTGTAACAGATCTTTCCCTCCTCGGACTCGACGTAAAACCATGGGGAATCTTCGAGATGGAAGACTTTCAGGTTCTGTGAGCGTTCGCTTCTTTTTAGCGCTTCCTGATTGGTCATTTTTTGCTGCCTCCTTTGCTTTCGGTTTTGTTTCTTGTGGAAATGAAGATGTTGGCGATGATTTCCGCGATTTTCACGAGTATGGCGATGGTCTTAGCCTGCATGAATAGTCCTCCCTGAGATGAAATCTGAACGGCTGGGTTTAAAAGGGCACTTCGTCATTGATGGCTTCCGCGGACGTCTCCCCCTCCTTGAATCCCCTTCCATCCGTCTTGATGAACTCGATGGTGTTGCCGATGATCTGGAAGGTGCTGCGGGGCTGTCCATCGTCGGTGGTCCACTTGTTCTGGTCCAGGATTCCGGAGATGGCGATCCTGGCGCCCTTGTGCAGATACTGGGCGCAGATGTCGGCCAGCTTGTGGAAGGTCACGCACTTGATCCAGCAGGTTTTCTTTTTTCCGGACTGGAAAGCGATGTTGAAAGAGGCCACGGGGTTTCCGTCAGGCGAGTAAAAGACCTTGGGATCGTCTCCCAGGTTCCCGGTCACGATGCATTGGTTGATCATGGATGGTTCTCCTTTCTGAAAATGATGGGTTAAAATGGGTTGATTTTGTGGGTGCTTTGGCTTATTCTTTTAACCGATTTTACAAGTTCTCTCCTTTCCTGAAAGTATTTGCTAATAAAGGGTTAGAAATAACTCTTTGTTATTAATGTATATAGTGATTGCTTCTATCCCTGATTTTACGGAGGAGGCTAAAACAAAATGAATGGCAGGGTTGTAAAAATTGTCAGTTTTGTCCTGTTGATCGCGACCTTCATGCTATGTGCTTCATGCACCAGTGTAAAATGCGAAGTTGAAAAATTATCATGCAAATGGGATTGTCCGGAAACAATCGGCTTGAAACAAGTTTGTGAGCAGAAGTGCAATTTGCAATACGATCTATGCAGGAATAAATAACGGGACACAAGGAGTTGGTAATGAAAAAATCGGATTTGATGGATGCGCTTGCAAAGAGACATCATCTGACGGAGAAGCAGGTTTATGACGTAGTGAAACTCGTCTTTGACGGTTTTACTGATACGCTTAAAAAAGACGGCAGAATAGAGATTCGTGGATTTGGAAGTTTTACCGTGAGGGAATATGGCGCTTATAAAGGAAGGAATCCAAGGACTGGAAATGATGTACAGGTAAAACCGAAACGACTTCCGTTTTTTAAGGTGGGGAAAGAATTAAAGGGAATGGTGGATGGATGATAAAAAAGTTGATATTTGAATGATACAAATAATAACACAAATGGAGCAATCATGAAAACTAAAGATCACATAGAACACATTGCATTGTTTGTCGACCTTGACAGCTTTGTAGGTTTTTGCCTTGGCCTCGGACTACCGATTGAATTATCGCCAGAGATTGAGAGATTGACAAAGTTGGGCAGAATTATAATCAGGCGGTCATTTGGGGACATTTATAAACTTCCCATACCCCCCGAATCGAAGGCTGAACTCCGAAAAATGCTACAACATAATCAAATTCAGCATGAAGACATTCCATATCAAAACGCTTTTAAAAACAGCTCTGATATTCGATTAGTAGTCGATGCCCTTTCGTCAGCATTTTCTAATGATACCATTGATATGTTCGCTGTTGTTGCTAATGACAGGGATTATTTACCACTTTTTTCAAAGCTGCGAGAAATGGGGAAAAATATTATTGGTATCGCTGGAAATAAAGACATTACACCTGACTTGTATATGAAAGCTTGTGACTATTTTTTTTACCACGAAACCCTTACCAGTAATCCTTCTCGAACATTAGAAAAAGACGGATCGAATACGAAAATACCTCATCATAATATTGATCTTGAAGGATCTGATTTAATGGCCACAAAATTCAACAAGGATGATGCTGTTAAATTACTTGTTGACGCAATGACCGCACTAGATGCAAAGGGCAGTAGCATCGTGGCCGGTTCCATGGTGATTCAAATAATGCGGAGACTAAAGCCGGACTTTGATTTAAATACATATGGATTCAACAATTTTAAGGAATTGTGTGAATATGCAGCGGCGGCTAACATTATTGATATTGAACACCAAGGTGTTATATTCAATCTGCAATTAAAAAGTGTTCCTGCAATGGAACATAATCAGTCAATAACGACTCCTGTAGAAAATAACAACCAAACTATAGAATCCAGTCCGGATCAATTACACAAATGGTTTGAAAATAAAGTGAAAATACGGCTACCAGATTTATCAGAACGTAAAATGATTTATGAGCGATTATTTCAAGGTGAACTTTACAAAGACGGAATTAGCCTTCTTGATCTGACAAAAAAAGTTCAGTCGGAAATTACAAAATCTAAAACTGCCCAAGAAGCATGTTTCAAAATATTATACAGTTTATACAGGGCAAGTTGCTTTTCCTGTAGTCCTGGGACAACACCATATAATCCGATTGTACGAGGGATAAATGCTTCTGATGACTATGATATCCTGGATATGCGATTTATCAAAAACATCATCAAGGTTTATACTAATGAAAATAAAAATAACGTTGATCCAGCTTCATGGAGCGAATTATTTTTTGGTTCAAAAGACAAGGCAGAACTCATAAAGGAAAACACGCTATCACTTTAAAAAAGAAATCTCCTTAATTTACTAATGACGCGTAACAAACATATTAAAAATTAATTTAATTTGACATCCTCCATCATCGGTAGTATTTTAAGGTCAAACGTTGCCAGTGAATCTATCCTCCCGATAGACACAAACTGGCCCTAAGAGATCTGGAAAAGTTGGTCTCCCTGAGTAATCAGCAAACTCAAGGAGACCTTTTTTATTTTGGGGGAACGAGTGATGACCATTATATTTTCAGAGCCAACATTTGGCGACAAGCTTTTGGCGGTGATGGGAAAGAAACGGGCGGTCTTTATCCCGGACATTTACAGCAGATTCGGGAAATACGCCTATGGGAGGGCGGTTAAAGAGTCTTTTCTGGAAGCTTTGATAAGACCGAAATATCAGCGATTGGAAGAAGGCTGGTTTTATCAAGATGAAATCATGCCGCCAATCAACCGTGCGGAAAGGGATATTTGATTCAGCGACAGTTATGCCTGGATGATTGCCGGACTGGTAATCACACACAGACCCTATGAGGTTTGAAAAAGTTAGCCTCCCGTGAAGTGAACGCGTTCATTTTGGGGAGGTTTTTCATTTTGGAACTGGTTGCTACCTATATTATTATAAAACAATAGAGAAAGAAGGAATATATTATGAATATTATCGCCGTGTTCCCGGTCGTGATAAATTGAGCCAAAAATGGTCGTTAGAAAGTGAGCCACTTTGAGGGTGGAGTTGCTGAGAAAAAAGGGTATGGTGATTTTTTTATCTCAGTGTAAGCGAGGTGGCGCATTG
>JAQVLL010000006.1 GCA_028704195.1 Smithellaceae bacterium | reverse complement strand
ATCCACCATCCACCATCCACCATCCACCATCCACCATTCACTATCCACTACTGACCGGTAACGGCATTCAAACGCTTTAAAATAAAGTCTTCAAAAGACGGCACCGATGGTTTTATTTCCATTTCCACACGCAAAATGCAAACGGTTTTTAAGAATTCAGGATGGGCTTCCAGGCGCATGGCATCCTTTTCCGTAGTGATCCAGTAATCCGCGTGAAATTTCAGAAAATATTTTTTTAAATCTTCCAGGTCGCGTTCATCATATGCATAGTGATCTGGAAACTCCATGAACGACATGACTTCAGAACCCGCCTCAATTAACAGTTTTTTAAAAGACGCAGGTCGTGCAATGCCGCAGAAAGCGCAGACTTTTTTCCCCTGCAGGATGTTGTGCTCCGGGGGGTGATTTTTTCCCGGTACCATCAATTCCCTGAATTGATGGTCTGAGCGGAAAACAGGAATGCCCGTCCTGTCAATGATTGCGGCGACATCCGGATGAAGGGACTCTGTGCCTCCCGCACGCGTCAAAATAATGCAGTCCGCACGTTTCAAGCCTTCCTTTGGCTCTCGAAGCGGACCGCGCGGCAGAAGATATCCGTTCCCCAAAGGTCTTTCAGCGTCCAGCAACACAATGTTGATATCGCGGAGAATTTGCCGGTGCTGGAATGCGTCATCGCAGATCAGCACGTTGCTGCCAAACCTCTCGATTGCCGCCTGACCGGTAAGCATCCTCTTTGCTCCGGTGATGACGGGAATGCCGGGCAGTGACCGGGCGATAAGAAGCGGTTCGTCGCCGGCACTTTCGGCTCCAAGCAGGGCGTTGTTTCCATCGGAAACGATATTGACGGCTTGCGGGTTTTTTCCCCCGTACCCCCGGCTGATCACCGCGCACCTGAAACCGCTTTGTTGAAGCATCCGGGTGAGTCTGATCACACAGGGAGTTTTGCCTGTGCCCCCAACGGTGATGTTGCCCACGCTGATGACCGGACAGGACAACCTGACGGATTTCAGAATTTGCCGGTCATAAAGCCGGTTGCGCAAATCAACAATCAGCCGGTAGAGCAGGGAGGACAGATAAAGCAGAACTCTCGTAGGACTGAAACGGCGAATCGAATCTTCATCATTCCATATCCTTTGCCAATCGATCATTGCCATTTCCTTCATCTTTAAACTGCAAATTATACAGCCGGTAATATTCGCCTTTTTTAGCCATCAGGGTTTCGTGATTGCCTTCCTCAACGATTTCCCCGTTGACCAGGGCAATGATCCGATCGGCATTGCGGATGGTCGAAAGCCGATGAGCGATGACCAGGGTAGTGCGCCCTTTCATGAGATTATCCAGCGCTTCCTGCACTTCGATTTCCGCTTCCGTGTCCAGCGACGATGTCGCTTCGTCCAGAATCAGGATGGGTGCGTCTTTGAGCAGGGCCCGCGCGATGGAAATGCGCTGCTTTTCACCGCCGGAGAGTTTGGTCCCCAGTTCGCCGATGTTGCTCTCGTAGCCCTGCGGGAGTTTCACGATGAAATCGTGTGCATTGGCCGCCTTTGCGGCATTGAAAATGTCTTCATCCGTTCTCTGGATATCACCATACGCAATGTTGCTTTTAACCGTATCATTAAAGAGGATGGTCTGCTGGGTGACAATGGCCACCTGGCTGCGCAGGGATTGCAGCTTGACATCGCGGATGTCCATCCCGTCGATCAGAACGCGGCCTTCGGAAACGTCGTAAAAACGGGGGATCAGATTCACGAGAGACGTTTTACCGCCCCCGCTCATGCCTACAAACGCGACAACCTCGCCAGCCTTGATGGAGAGGTTGATATTTTTCAGAACGGGCTTTTCCTCGTAACGGAAGGTTACGTTTTCGATGTCGATGCGTTTTGTAATCGGAGGAAGATTTGCAGCGCCAGGTTTGTCTATGATGTCCGGCACGCGATCGATGATACTGAAAATGCGTTCGCCGCCGGCAATGCCCTGGTTGATGGTGTTGTTGATGTTGGTCAGGCGCTTCACCGGCTCATAAAGCATCAGCAGGGCCGCCAGGAATGAAAAAAACTTGCCGGGGGTGGAATACCCGTGGACGACACTGTATCCGCCGTAAAAAATGACGGCGGCGATACCCAGCCCGCCCAGGAATTCCATAAGCGGACTGGAAATGGCGTTAACGGAAATGGTTTTCATCACCAGGCTGAAGAGTCTTTCGTTTTCGACGCCGAACCGTTTGCTTTCGTATTTTTCCATGCCAAAAGCCTTGACGATGCGGGTGCCGGAAATGGTTTCCTGCAAAAGCGACGTGAGTGTCCCCATGGTGATTTGGGAGGCTGTTGTGACTTTTCGCATTTTTTTGCCGAAGTGGGCTATCGGGTAAGCCGTGAGCGGGAAAACAACCATGGCAATCAGCGCGAGCTTCCAGTCTGTGTAAAAGATCACGCCGACCAGACAGATCAGCGTGAAGCTGTCTTTCACCAGGGCGGTTACCGCCTCCGAAACGGTCGTCTGGACGGAAAGAACGTCGTTGGTGATACGCGACATCAAAATGCCCGTTGAATTTTCCGTGAAGAAAGCCAGGGACTGCCTCTGAATGCATTCATAAAGCTTGTTGCGCAAATCGGTGACGATGCGCATTCCGATGGAACTCATCAAAATGACCTGTCCATAGGAGCACAGTCCCTTAAACAAAAAAATACCGATAATCACAAAAGGAATCCATTTCAGGGCCGTCATGTCTTTGCTGACAAAAATTTCGTCAATGGCCGGCTTGGATACCAGCGGCAGGGAGGCCTGCAGTCCTCCCGCGATGAGCATAAAAATCATCGCCAGAATAAAACGCATGGTGTACGGTCTGGCCATTTGCAGAAGGCGTTTAAATATTTCCATATTATTTCCTATAGCATATCGCAGGCAATTTTTGCCGCTCTTCTGGCCGCGCCGGGTTCACCCAGTTTGGCGCGGATGTCATTGAGCTGGGCGATGACTTCCTGCTTTTTGCTGTTGTTTAATAAAACGGCCAGCGCCTCGGATGCAATGCGCTGAGCGCTTGCGTCTCTCTGCAGCAGTTCCGGGGCAATGGTTTTGCCGGCAATGATGTTGATTAGGCCGATGTGCTGTTGCCGGATGATCATTCTGGCGATCAGTTCCGAAAAAAGAGACACCTTGTATATAATAATCATGGGGACGCCCATCAGGCCGGTTTCCAACGTTGCCGTTCCGGAGGTTACAATTGCAAGATCGCAGCAGGCAAGAACATCATAGATCTGTCCGGAGGCGATTTTGACATTTATTCCAGATTTGACAAGCATGGTGGTAACGGTCTTTTCATCCAGCGTGTCCGCCAGGGGCAGAATATACTGCACGTCCGGGATTTTTTTCGAAATAATTTGAGCAGCTTCAATCATTACGGGCAGAAGCCTGACGACTTCCGCCGACCGGCTGCCCGGCAACAGCCCGATGGTCGTTTGCTTTTCACAAAGACCAAAATGAAGCCTTGCCCGGGACTTGGTAAACAGGGTCTTGACCGTATCCCTCAAGGGATGCCCGACATAGTGAACCGGGAATCCGTGTGCCTGGTAAAAATCCACTTCAAAGGGCAGAATAACGGCCATTTTGTCAACCAGTTTCTTGATTTGCCTGACTCTTCCCTCACGCCAGGCCCACACCTGCGGACTGATGTAGTAAAAAATTTTAATGTTTTTCTTTTTAGCAGTCCGGGCCACGATATTCAAGTTGAAATCCGGAAAATCAATCAGAATCACGAGATCCGGCTTCATCTGATCCATGAATTTTCTGATCCCGGCTTTGATCCGGATGAACGATCCGATTTTCGAAAATACTTCCGTTACGCCGACGACAGCAATGTCCGCGGAGGAAGCCAGAAGCCGCACTCCCGCTTCCTGCATTTTTTTCCCACCGATGCCGAAGAATTGCAGGGTTGGATCGATGGCAAGCATTTCCCGGACAAGAAGCGAACCATGCAGATCACCGGAGGCCTCTCCGGCAACGATCATCACTTTCTTTGCGGGACCTGTTGCCGCAGGGGTGCTTTGAGTTATGTTGTTTTTTTCAACGGACATTATTGACCACATCGGCTATTTGCCCGATTTCTTCCGGGGTGAGTTCCGGAAACATCGGCAAAGAAAGAACCTCGCGGGCGCAGGAATCGCTGACGTTCAGGCTTTCTTTTAAATTGTACATTTTCAGAAAGACGTCCTGCTGATGAAGCGGGACGGGGTAGTAAACGGCGGACGCGATTCCCGCCCCGGAGAGTGCATCGGCGATGGCCTGGCGGTTTTTGGTGCGGATGGTAAACTGGTGGTAGACGTGTCTGCAGTCGGGCTTCTCGGAAGGCAGCACGATGTCCTGTCCTTTGATGGCTTCGCAATAGAGGGCCGCGTTGCGTCTTCTTGCGTCATTGGACGCGTCGATTTTGGGAAGCTTTACGCGCAGAATGGCCGCCTGGATTTCATCGAGCCTGCTGTTGTAGCCGACTTCGGAATGGTAATAGCGAACGGCGCTGCCGTGGTTACGAAGCATTTTGATTTTTGAGGCGATTTGATCATCGCTTGTGACCACCATTCCGCCGTCGCCGTAACAGCCGAGATTTTTGCTCGGGAAAAAACTGAAACAGCCGGCGTCGCCCATGGTGCCGACGGTCTGTCCACGGTATTTTGCCCCGAAAGCCTGCGCGCAGTCTTCGATCACCTTCAGGTGATTCTTTCGTGCAATATCCATGATCGGGTTCATATCGGCGGCATGGCCGAATAGATGGACGGGAATGATGGCTTTGGTGCGGGGAGTGATTTTGGCCGTGATCTGATCCGGATTCATGTTGAATGTGTCCGGGCAGATGTCAACAAATACAGGTCTGGCGCCCACGAGCGCGACGACTTCCGCGGTGGCGATAAACGTAAAGGGCGTTGTAATGACTTCATCATCCGGGCCGATTCCACACGCTCTCAAAGCGAGCATCAGGGCATCCGTGCCGTTGGCGCATCCTATGGCGTAAGGCAATCCGTGATATGCGGCAACTTCTTCTTCCAGTTTTCCAACGTTGGGTCCCAGAATGAATTGCGTCTGCTCCAGAGCTTGCCCGACCACCCGGTCAATTTCGTTTTTCAGCCGGGAATATTGCCTTTTCAAATCCACCATCGGGATCATCATTGAATGTCCTCGTGCGTTTTCATTTTTTGAAGAATTTCCATGGCCAGCGCCAGGGACTTGCGCCCGTCCTCTCCGGAAACCGCGGGTCTGGAACGGGTCAGGACGGAACCGACGAATGCCCGGACCTCTTCTTCCAGTGGATCGTGGCTGCCCACTTCAATGTTATTCTGGACAATCTGCTGTTTGCCGTCGGATCCGGTGGACTTGTTCAGCGACAGAATCTCCCGTTTGCGGGTATCAACGGCATGGTATCCCTCCGGTCCGAAGAAACGAAGTTTCTGCATGGTCTTGGCGCTGATGCGACTGGCTGTCACATTGGCGATGCAGCCGCAGGCAAAGGACAGTCTTACATTGGAGATGTCGATCTTGTCGGAAAGAACGGGAACGCCGACCGCTTCCACACTGGTGAGAGGGGAATGGACAAACTTCAAAATAATGTCCAGATCGTGAATCATCAAATCAAGAATGACATCCACATCCGTGCCCCGTTCAAAAAAGGGATGCAGGCGGTGTACTTCAATGAAGACCGGACGGGTGATGACCTGTTCCAGCGCCATAACGGCAGGATTAAAGCGCTCCACAAAACCCACCTGGAAAATGCAGCTGTTTTTTTCAGCCAGCGCGAGCAGTTCATCCGCTTCTTCGAGGGTCGCGCAGAGGGGCTTTTCAATAAGCACATCAACACCCGCGGAAAGAAAATCTCTGGCCACCGCGTGGTGGGCGCCCGTGGGGACGGCGATGCTCACGGCATCAACCAGTCCCAGCATTTTCCGGTGATCCGTGAACGCCCGGCATGAATAAAGATCTGCCGCCTTCTGCGCTTTTTCGATCTGCATGTCGGATACGGCGGTGATTTCACAATGGTCGATCTTGGCGTATTTCTGCAGATGATAACTGCCGAGATGACCTATACCCACGACGCCGATTCTGATTTTTTTCCCGTCTGTTGCCATTTTTTCTCTCTAGCGGCAAATGCTTCTTTTTGATTTTTGAATAAAGTCGATAAAATGACGTTTTTCAGGGCATTCCTCCACATCCTCCTGGGCTTTTACCAGCGCCTCTTCCAGAAGCAGATCGGAGCGGAAAATAATGCGATAGGCGTGTTTCAGGGCGGCGATGGAACTCTCCGGGAAATTTCGTCTCTGCAGTCCGATCAGGTTCAGGCCAAACAATGTGGCCCGGTTGCCGTTGGCAATGGTGTAGGGAGGAATATCCTTCACCACGGCGGATGCGCCGCCGATCATGGCGTGCTCGCCGATGCGGCAGAATTGATGGACGCCGCTCAGCGGACTGATAATCGCATAATCTTCCACATGAACATGTCCGGCCAGCCCCGTCGAATTGGCCACGATCACATGATTGCCCAGCTGGCAATTGTGGGCAACATGAACATAGGCCATCAGAAGATTATGATCCCCCATGACCGTCATGCCCGTATCGGCTGTCGTGGCCCGGTGGATGCTGACATATTCCCGGATGGTATTAAAGTTCCCGATAATGACCCCGGTTTTTTCCCCGCCGAATTTTAGGTCCTGGGGAGGAGCTCCAATGGAGCAGAATTGCAGGATTTTACAGCCTTCGCCGATCTGTGTGTAATTATCAATGACCGTGTGCGGCCCGATAGTGGTGTTTTTCCCGATTTTGACTTCAGGTCCGATAATCGAATAGGGGCCGATTTCCACGCCCTCTTCCAACCGGGCGTTCGCCGCGACAATGGCTGTGGGATGAATTTTCATGGTTGATAATCACCTGTTTTACCGATTTTTATTTCCAGCTGCTCTACCTGTTTGATCAGCTTTTTCAGCTGGGCGCGGATTTCGGGAAGTTTGGTTTTGCCTAATTCCACGAGCAGCCATTCTTTATAGGGAAGAAACGGAGTGCCGCCGCCAACCATGCCCGCAGGAACGTCCTTGTGAATGTTTGATCCGGCGGCAATTCTGACGCCATCTCCAATGGAAATATGGCCGACAATGCCGACCTTCCCGCCGATCATCACGCCGCGTCCTACCTTTGTGGAACCCGAAATGCCGGTCTGCGCCGCAATGGCGGTATTTTCGCCGATCACAACATTGTGAGCGATTTGCACAAAATTATCGACTTTTACATTTCGCTGAATCCAGGTTCTGCCCAGCGTAGCCCGGTCAACCGTGGTATTCGCGCCAAGCTCCACGTCATCGTCAATTTGCACGATGCCGACCTGGGGAATTTTATCGTTTGCCTCGCCCGGCGCGGCAAAACCGAAGCCGTCCGCCCCGATCACGACCCCTGAATGCAGAATCACTCTTTTGCCGATGATGCAGCCATGATAAACGCTGACGTTTGCATAAAGGATTGAATCCTCACCAATGCCGGCGCCGCGTCCGACAAACACACCGGGGTAAATGACCGCGCCTTTTTCAATGTTGGCTCCGCGTCCGATAAAAACCCGGGGCATGACCGTTGCCTCAGGGGATACGCTGGCGCCTTCTTCGATAATGGCATCCGGATGGATGCCCGCCGGGCCGTGATCGACCGGGTAAAATACCGAAAGGAGCTTCGCGAAGGCCACGTAAGGATCGGCCACGACAATAAGGTTTCTTCCGGGTGCTGTAAGCCCCGGCGGAACAAGGATTGCCGCCGCGCGTGTCGTGTTGAGCATTTTAAAATATTTTTCGCCGGCGATAAAGGTAAGATCATTTTCGCCTGCTTCGTCAATCGGCCGGATGTGAGAGATGGTTTTTGTCGCATCGCCCACAACCGAACCGCCGACCATGACGGCTATTTCCTGAATGGTTTTCTTCATTTCATGAAATGAAAGCGTTTTTAAAGCTTGTTGTATTCCGCCATAACTTTTTTCGTGATGTCATGAGACTTGTCGGAAAAATAATGTACGGACATGTTGTCCATAATCACTGTAAATTTTTCCCTCTCAGCTATGCCGCTGACGATTTTTGATATGTCCGGAACCATTTTCGCGATGCTCTCCTGCTTGCTTTTCTGCAGTTCCTGATTACTGGTATCGACCAAACGCTGATATTCGCGCATTTTTTTCATATAGGCCTCTTGTTTGGCTTTTCGGGTGGCGGCGGTCATCACTGCGCTTTGTTTTTCAAGTTCGTTTTGCATTTTCTGGATTTCATTTTCCATTGTTTTAATGCTGGCCTGTTTTCTATCGACAATTTTTTTAAACTCTGCCTCGGCTCTTTTGCCGGCATTCGAATTCAACAGGATGTCCTGCATGTTGACGAAGCCGATCTTTTCTTCGGCATAAGATGCTGTGCTCCACACAAAAAGAAGCAGAATCAGTCCCGAGATGATAAAAATGTTTTTCTTCATTGAAATTTCCTCCCTATCAGTTAGTCTATTTTTGAATGATGAAGTTTAATCTTCATTTTGTTTCTACATGAACATGCCGATCGTAAATTCCCAGCGGCCCGTGGCGTCGTCATTTAAGCCCTTCCGATCGAGCACGTAGCCGTATTCGAGTCGCAAAGGTCCGATGGGTGAGTACCAGCGGATGCCGGCGCCGGCCGTCATTCTTAAGTCGTCCAGATGGTAACCGCTGTTCCAGGTGTTGCCTGCATCATAGAATACAACGCCTTTCATGCCGGCGTCTTTGATCAGAGGGAAAACAACTTCCAGAGAGAACGTCAGCATGGTGGTGCCGCCAACCACGTCGCTGGTTCCGGGATTGGTCGGGCCCACATAGCGCAGACCGCGCAGAGAGTTGATGCCCCCCAGAACGTATCTTTCGTAAATGGGAAGACTGAAGTCACTGTCATCATTATTCTGCAAATATCCGATACGTCCTTTTGCACCTAAAACAATGTCCCAGAAGAGCGGATAATAACCGGCTGCATAACCGGAATATTTGGTAAAGTGCGTGTTGCCGCCAAACGGGGTTCCCGCGTGCTGTATGGAAGCGCTGGCCTTGATACCCTTGGTGGGAAACATGTTATCGTCGGTCGTGTCATACCCCAGACCGACAGTGACCGAGCTGGTTGTTCTTTCTCCTTCCTGGGCCAGGATGTAAGTAGAGGCCGTTAAGAAATTAACGTCCTGAATGTTGTCCATACTGAACCGGTAGCCGATCGAGCCGCTGATTCTTTTCCAGATCGGGTAAGCAAAGGTAATTCCGGCCCCTTTTGTATCCAGCGTGTAGGAGTCGTATTCCTTCTTGTATTTCCAGACGTCGGCTTTGGTCCACAGCGGCAGATCGAAGAGCCAGGGTTCGATGAAGGACAGTTCATAGTTGTTGGTTTTGGAGCCCAGGGAAGCTTTGAGGCTTAAGATCTGCCCGTAGCCCAGAAAATTCTGCTGGGAGACCTGTGCCATAACTATAGCCTGGTCAACGGCGCTGTATCCCGCGCCGATCATGAACATGCCCGTATTTTTTTCTTTTACCCGGATGTTGATGTCCATTTTGTTGTCCGGAGCTTTTTCCGTCTGGAAATCGACTTCTTCAAAATAACGCAGCGCGTTTAAGTTGTTATAACTTTGTTTCAGTTTCGTGGTGGAATATAAATCGCCTTCCACAATGGCCAGCTGCCGCCGGATTACTTTGTCACGGGTGACGGTGTTACCCGAAATACCGATGCGTGCAATGTGAACGGGTTCGCCCTTGGACAGTAGAAAATTGATGTCAACAAGCTGTTCGGTATCATGCGTGACGACTTTTGGAGTGACATCGGCGTGGGCATAGCCTTCGTCGTTGGCCGCCACCGTGATGGTTTCAATATCTTTCATCACCGCTTCGCGGTTATAGTTCTTTCCTTCTTTTGTTTTTAAAAGAGCAAATAAACTTTCCCTGGATATTCCAATCTCGTCCCCGGAAATTTCAACTTTGCCGACGTTGAATCTTTTGCCTTCCTGAACGGTGATCTTGATGTAAATACCTTTCGCATCGTGAGTGACGTCGGGTTCGCCAACCTGGGAGTTGATAAAACCGTTGTTGAAATAAAAAGAGGATATTTTCTGAATATCCTGCCTGAGCTGATTGCCCTGAAGAATTCCATCGTCGGTAAAGAACCCCAGCAACGTTCGCTTTTTTGTGCTCATCTGTTTGAGAAGTTCTTTTGTGGTGAACGCTTCATTTCCCTCAAACGTAATCGAACGGATATAGACCCGCTTGTTCTCCTGAATATCCAGAATCAGCACATAATTTTTTTCGCCTTCTTTTTCGATGCGGTCGCTGATTTCGGCATTGTAGTAGCCTTTGGAATCGTAAAGCGCTTTGATTTTTTCAATGTCTTCCTTAATTTTCCCCTGATTGAGGTTTTGCCGGGTTTTGACGGTCATGACACCCAGAATGTCGTCCCGGTCCAGCTTCTTGTTGCCGATCAGCCTGATTTCCGATATCAGCCCCGATTCGACTACCGTGAAGGTCAGCACCTTGCCTTCCGCTTCTGATGTCACTTTTGCGCTGACGTCTTCAAATAAACCCATTTTATAAATGGTTTTGATGTCTGCTGAGATATTTTCTTCGCTTAAGGGGTTGCCCGCCTTGCTGCGCAGCTGCTGCCGGACGGCCTCCGCCCCGACACTGCGATTGCCCTCGATATCGATCCGGGCAATGGTATCGAGAAAACCCGTATGGGCCAGCAGTGCCGTTTTAATTTCGGCCGCCAGCGCTTCCTGGCCGGTGGATTCTTTTCCCTGGACAGATGCGGACGGAAAGATTTTCTCCTGCTCAATATTGATGATTTGCGCGTCAATATTCAGGGTTTCACCAAACTGCGTGATGCTGCCGGTGACCACATAATCCGCTTTCAGGGACCTTCCTGTCGAGATGGCTTTGCTTTTCGTAACGGCCGCGTTGCTTCCGGCATAATCATCCGCCCTGACAACTTCAATGGTACTTTCTTTTTGAAATTCATTGATCAGATGATTGTAAAAGGATTCCTGCAGATTCATGCTTTGGTCTCCTGCATGTACTTCAAACGGCAGAATGCATATTCTTTTGATGTTTTCCGCACGGGCTTGAGCAAGAAGGAAAAAAACGCAAAGAAATGCAACCAACAACACCTGAAATGCTTTTTTATTGAATATCATAAATCTCCCCATCACGTAGGCCGATCCTCTTGGACATCCTGTCTGCCAACAGGTTGTTGTGCGTCACAACAACTAAGGTTATTTTTTTTTCTTTGTTCAAATGAACCAGGATGTCTTCTATCTTTTTTCCTGTTTCCGTGTCAAGATTTCCTGTCGGCTCGTCGGCCAGCAGGATTTCCGGTTCCATCACCAGAGCGCGGGCGATGGCGACGCGCTGCTGTTCACCTCCCGACAGTTCGCCGGGTTTGTGCTTCACTCGATGCTCCAGCCCCACTTCCCGAAGCAATTGAAGCGCTTTGTCCGCTGCCTGATTTCTGGCAAGCCCGCTGATCAGCGCCGGCATCATCGCGTTTTCCAGTGCTGTAAATTCCGGCAGCAGATTATTAAACTGAAATATAAAGCCTATCGTTCTGTTGCGGAACGAGGCCATTTTTTTTTCACCCCATTCAAAAACATTGTTGCCGCCTATCAGCAGCGTACCCGATGTCGGATGATCCAGCGTGCCTAGAATATGAATGAGCGTGCTTTTGCCGGCGCCGGAAACCCCCAGGACGGCCAAAGAATCTCCCTTTTTAACCTCAAGTTTTAAATTTCGCAAGACTTCAATTCTATTGCCGTCTTTTATAAAGGTTTTCGATAAATTGTCCAGTATAATCATGTTTACCCGCGCTTCATGGATTATTCGTACCTCAGGGCTTCAGCCGGATCCAGCCTCGAAGCGCGAAAAGACGGATAAATGGTTGATATAAAACAAATAAGTATCGTTCCAATCACAATGGTAACCACATCTGAATAATTGACCTTGGAAGGAAGCTCGCTCAAATAATAGACGTCTCCGGGCAGAATTTTAAAATGAAAGATTTTTTCCACAAACAGAGAAATCTTTTGTAAATTCAAGGCAATTAAAAGACCGGCGATGCATCCGAAAAAAGTGCCGACCACTCCGACAATCAGTCCCTGATAAATAAATATCTTCATAATGGTGGTGGACGTTGCCCCCATGGATTTTAAAATGGCAATATCCTTGTTTTTTTCCATGACGACCATTATCAGGGCGCTGATGATGTTGAAAGCGGCCACCAGTACGATCAGGCTCAGAATGATAAACATCACACGTTTTTCCAGCCTGAGCGCTGAAAACAGGTTTTTATTCATCTGCATCCAGTTTTGCGTGAAGAAGGGGAAGCCCAGCCTGTTTTGAATGTGTCGGGCGATCACATCCGCCTTGTAGATATCGTTGACGACGATATCGATTCCCGTGACGGAGTCTCCCATGTCTAAAAATTCCTGGCAGCTTTTCAGCGAAAGAAAAGCCAGCTTGGAATCGTATTCATAAAACCCGGATTCGAAGATGCCCACCACGACAAATTTTTTCATGCGGGGTACCATGCCCATCGGGGTGGTAATGCCGCCGGCCGGGGAAATGATGGTGATGGTGTCGTACAGAAAAATCCCCATGTTTTTTGCCATTTCCTTGCCGATCACGATGCCGGCCAGGCCCCTGTCGGCGTCAGGCAGTTCTTTCAACGCGTCTTCGGGAATGGTGTTGAGATGCTCAAGGCTGCCTTCCCGAACTTTTCCCAGGTGAATCACTTTGGGCGAACTTTGCGTATCCAGACCCCGGATGACAAGGCCGGTAACACTGTTGTTGCCCCGGACCATAGCCTCCGTGTAAATAAAGGGTGTGGAAGCGACGACGCCCGGTGTTTTGTCGATTTCTTCCCGGATCACATGGTAATTTTTCATGGGCGCGTTCATACTGGCTGTGACTTCGATATGAGATTTGATTCCTAAAATTTTGGTGCGCAGATCTTCTTCAAAGCCGTTCATGACGGCCAGCACGATGATCAGAGCGGCGACGCCGAGAAAAATCCCGAAAATCGATATAAAGGTGATGATCGAAACAAAAACCTGCTTGCGTTTCGCTCTCATGTACCTTCTGCTGATGAAAAACTCGTAGGGCATTAAAAAATATCCTGTCGGATAAACACGGATTTACCGTTTTATCAATTCCGGAGCGTGTCTCATTCCTGTCTGGTTCTCAAAAGCGGGAACAATATGACGTCCCGAATGGATGCTGAATCGGTAAAGAGCATGATCAGCCTGTCAATGCCGATGCCTTCCCCGGCGGTTGGCGGCATGCCGTATTCCAGTGTCCGGACATAGTCTTCATCCATTTCGTGTGCTTCATCATCCCCGGCTTCCCGTTCCTTGAGCTGCTGCATAAAACGTTCACGCTGATCGGCGGGATCGTTCAACTCGGAAAAAGCGTTGGCAATTTCCCGGCCTGAAATATAGAGTTCAAAGCGGTCAACCAGTTCCGGGTCGGTGTTGGACCGGCGGGAAAGCGGCGAGACGGCCACGGGATATTGTGTGACAAAAGTGGGCTGGATCAGCTTTTTTTCAACCACTTCGTCGAAAATGGCCATCAAGATCTTTCCGTGCGGGTCCGTTTCCTTGATATCGCAGCCTACCCTGCGGGCAAATGCAATGGTTTTTGCGGGGTCACTCACATCGGCGGGTTCCATGCCGGCTATCTGCAGAAGGGCATCGTTGACGGAAAGCCTCCGCCACGGCGGTGTCAGGTCGATTTCCGATCCCTGATAGGCAAAGCTAAGCCCGTTGAAGACGTTTTGGGCGATGAAAACGAATAATTCTTCCGTTAAGGACATCAGGTCCTCGTAAGTGGCGTAGCTTAAGTAGAACTCCATCATGGTGAATTCAGGGTTATGAAACGTGGAGATGCCTTCGTTTCGGAAGTTGCGGTTGATTTCATAAACCCTTTCCAGCCCGCCGGTGACCAGGCGTTTTAAATAGAGCTCGGGGGCAATGCGCAGGTAAAGATCCTGGTCCAGTGCGTTGTGGTGGGTTTTGAAAGGACGGGCGACAGCGCCGCCGGCCCGCGGCTGCATCATGGGCGTTTCCACTTCCAGAAAGTCGTGATTGTCCATGAACTGCCTCATCAGTTTTATGATCAGGCTGCGCCGGTAAAAAATTTCCCTGACCGCCGGATTGGAGATCAGATCCAGGTGCCGCTGCCGGTATCTTGTTTCGATATCCGTAAGGCCATGCCATTTTTCCGGCAACGGGTGAATCGATTTGGCCATCAGCCGAAGCGTTTGGGCCTCCAGCGTCAATTCATTGGTTTTGGTCCTAAAGAGCTTTCCGGAAACATAAATGATGTCGCCAATATCCAGCTTTTTAAAAATTGAAAAATCCTGTTCGCTGAGGATGTTTTTTGCAATATAGCATTGCATTTGACCCTTGCGGTCCTGAAGTTTGACAAATGCCGCCTTGCCGAAGCTGCGAATGGCCATCAGCCGGCCGGCCAGCGAAAATTTTTCTGTCAGCCGGGCCAGGGATTCGCCGTCTTTGCCGCCGAATCCTTCCAGGATTTCGGCTGTGGTATTTTGAGGCTTTGCATCATTGGGGTATAGATCCACGCCTGCAGCTTTTAAGGCCGCAATTTTTTCCAGGCGGACCTTTAAAAGATCATTGTCTTCCATAATTTCTCCGCTTTTTCTAAAGTTTATCTGCCTATATTTTTTTTAATGATTAGTCAAGCATGATTGTGGGCTTGGCCCGTCGTGAATCCGGCGTTGAATGAGCAAAAAATGTGTTTGCCTCCGGGGCGGTTGTTATGTATGATGCGTCCACTTTATTTACAGGGGGGAAGAAAATGATCAACAAGGCGATCTTGATCGGCAGGCTGGGCAAGGATCCGGAGGTGCGTTACACACCGGACGGAACCATGGTTACCAACTTCAATCTGGCGACTGATGAGCAATGGAAAGATAAAAACGGGGAGAAAGTTCAGAAAACAGAGTGGCATCGGATTGTTACGTTTGGTAAACTGGCGGAAATCTGCGGCAACTACCTGATAAAAGGGAAAATGGTTTTTATCGAGGGGCGCATTCAAACGCGCGCATGGGAGGATAAAGACGGTGTGAAGCGTTACACAACGGAAATTGTGGCCAACGACATGAAAATGCTGGACTCCAAGGGGCAGGGAAAGGCCGACAATACAGCAGCGGCTCCTGCGCAGAACGGCGGCACGCCGATGGATGATGTTCCGTTCTGAGGTTTACCTGAGATCATCACATAAACAAGAGCCTGATAGACATCGATCTGTCAGGCTTTTATTATCATGTCCTTGATTTCTTTCTTTATGAAAAAAACAACCCGGAAGAAGATTTTTATCCTTGCCATTATAGCATTCCTGCTTATTTCCACGGCAGCGGGCATCGCCGCCGTTCTGTTTACATTGTCCAACCTTGATGCCCGCAAGGGGGATATCGTTACCTTTCTCAACAAGACACTGGATCGTGAAGTGTCCTATGAAAGTCAAGAATTCTCTTTCTATTTTGGCCCGACATTCACTTTCAGGGGGATTGAGATCAGGGAAAAAAACGGGAGGGACACCTTTGCGACGATCGAGAGACTTACTTTGAAGGTGGCCGTCTTTCCCCTGCTGATGGGGAAAATTGTGATCAAAAAAATGCATCTCGAGAAACCGGCAGGCATTTTGTATCGGGACAGTAACGGCGTCCTGAATATCGATGACCTCCTGGAAAGTCAAAAAACCCCGCCCGTTGAGATCAGAAGAATGATCGTCAGTGACGGTGCGTTGACATTTACCGATTATCACATCATCCCGTCAGGGTGGACAATCTATCTGACGGATGTTGGTCTCCGCATCCGAAAGCCCTTTTTTGGGCGCTCGAGGGATATTCATCTTCTGAGCACCGTCGATCAGCAGGGAAAGATGGGAACATTGTCCATCGACGGTAGCGTCAGTCTTTCCGACAAGGATAAATCTCTAATGAGCAGCAGCGTCGATGCCAGGATCATCGCGACGGGCCTGAGCATGGATCAATACAGGCTGTATTACGCAAAGTATCAGCCTTTCCGTAAAACAGCGGGGATCCTGAATATCGATGCCCGTATCAAAGGAAACGCCCGCCGATTCAGTTCAGAAGGTTCTGTTGCCGTAAAGAATCTGAACCTGCAATACCCGGAAGTGTTTCACGCCTCTCTCACACCGAAAGATGTAAGTCTTGACTATACCATACAGCGCACCCCTTCTGAAATCATCCTGGAAAAAATGGATTTGGTGGTCGATGATTTCAAAATATCGGGAAGTTTCGCCGTCAAAGATGTCGATAAGAAGGATCCGCTGATTACAGCAAAAGCCTCCTCCTCCCCCGTTTCTCTGAAAAAAATGGGGACCTTTATCCCTTATGGCATCATCGCTGAGGACGTGGCCGATTTTATCAAAACGCGAATCAAAGGGGGGATGTACCAGCTTAAAGAAGGTAGCATTCATGGAAGGATCAGCCAGATTGCCCATATGGGTGAAAATGAAAATTACAAAGTCCTTCATGTTAAAATCGGGGTGGA
>JAQVLL010000005.1 GCA_028704195.1 Smithellaceae bacterium | reverse complement strand
AATATCAGCTTTTATGTCTTCTACCGGACGATAGACGAACTTGTGCCCCTTGTACATTTCGCAAAACGTGCATTTATTCCAGGGACAATTTTCCGTGACCCTTAATAAAAGCGAGGCGCTCCCTCCTTCGCTGGGCGGCCGGTACACCCCTACAGCAAATGACAATTTACTTATATTTTCAACATGATGCCGGTATGAATCATTCTTGGGGGCCGTCGCCATACAACACTCCTTTACCTTTAATGATAACTAATATAATACGCTTTTGCCTTTTGACAATATGCGTTTCCATCGAATACTGTTTTCTGTAATGATGCAGGTCGTTTTATTGAACCGGATAAGACGCCGGATAGCCGTATTTTTCTCTGATGATTGCAGGGAATATGCCTCTGCTTTTTTACAAATAACTTGTCAAAAAAAATGAATAAGTCCTTGTCAAGAATGAATTCTTTATATATAAGGCGAACATCATTTGTTGCTTTTCCGACACAATAAAAGACAACTTGTCTTAACAAGCCATTGTTTTCTTAAAGTGTCAAAAAAAATACAATTTGCTTTTCACAAAAGGCAAGGAAGGAATTGAAGTATGGCTAATGAGAATTTGGAAACGAAAAGATGGGGAATCGCCGCAGCTGCTGTTGTCATTCAGCTCTGTCTCGGCACCGTGTATGCGTGGTCGGTTTTTAAAATACCTTTGATGAACATGCACGGATGGGATGGAAAAACAGTTCAATATACATTCATGCTTTTAATGCTGATCATTGGTTTGTCAGCGGCTTTTGGCGGCACGCTCGTCGATAAGAAAGGCCCCCGTTTCGTCGCCACGATCGGCGGCATCCTCTTCGGCATCGGCACCCTGGTTGCCGGTTACGCCGATTCCGTGGGAAGCATCGCGCTTCTTTACCTCGGGTTCGGTATCATCGCCGCTCTGGGCAACGGGTTCGGTTACGTCACGCCCATCGCCACATTGATCCGTTGGTTCCCCGATAAACGCGGCCTCGTCACCGGTCTTGCGGTTATGGGTTTCGGCGCCGGCGCTTTTTTCATGGGCAAAATCGCTCCGGCAATGATTGCCGCCTTCAAAGAGGTTGACGCCGCCGGGCAAGTGATCTCTTCCGGTGTTGCCATGACCTGGTATATCTGGGGGGTTATCTTCCTGATCCTCGTCACCGGCGCCGCTCAGTTGTTCAAAGATCCTCCCAAGGGATGGGTACCGGCCGGGTTCAAGCCTTCCGCCACAACCGTTTCTGCAGCAGATTCCTTCCAGTTCGGCGAAGCCGTGAAAAGACCCCAGTGGTGGATGCTCTGGGCCATGCTGTGTCTCAATGTTTCCGCAGGCCTCGGTTTGATTTCGCAGCACTCACCGCTTGCCCAGGACATTTACAAGAAAACCATGGGGCTTATCGGTGATTTAACCCCTGAACAGATTGCCATGGTTGCCGCCGCCGGCGGAACCGTCGTTGCCGTCGCCGCCATCTTCAACGGCTTGGGAAGACTCTTCTGGGCAAAGATTTCCGACAACATCGGTCGCAGGATGGTTTTCTTAATCATGTTTGCCACACAGGCCGTCGTCTATCTGCTGATCGCCATGGGTTATATATCAAACTACTACCTGTTCATTGTTGTTTCCTGCTATCTGCTGGCCTGCTACGGTGGCGGTTTTGCCACCATGCCTGCATTTGCCGCTGACGCATTCGGTCCGGCTTATATCGGCAAGGTCTATGGCTTCATGCTGACCGCGTGGAGTGCGGCGGGGATCATCGGTCCGTTCGTGTTTGAAGCCTTCAAGCCCCAGGCGCTTTACATTGCTGCCGGCCTGCTCATTGCCGGCTTTGTTATCGCGCTGATATACAAAGCACCAAAGGGTAAAAACGCATAACGGTCGCAGCAGCTCAAATCTGAAGCCCCTCTTCGGTTTTGTCTTCGAAGGGGGGCTTTTCTTTATCATAATCCCATATTTTCGTCCTGAAGCATCCATTTAACTATAGACTGCCAGTCATAAAGTTATTGACAGTGCCCTTGCTGTATAGTATCTATCTACGGATAAAATTTTTAAGGAGGAACAATCAAATGGCAAGATGGAAATATAAGACAAGCATCATTGATCTGGACCGTCTGATCCCCCCCGAAGCCATCTCCTGCAATGATTCAGGAACCTGCATCATTGACGGCATCCCCGGAAGTGAGGATCATTTCAAGGGAATTCTCGACCAAGAAGGTGAAAGTGAATGGGAATTGATTCAGTGCCAGCCCCACGGAACAAAACTGCTTTGCATCTGGAAGAAAAAAGTCGCGGAAGCATTCGCCAGCTGACAGGACAAGAATCCTTAAACATTTTGCAACTGCACGGATCCGGGTATGATCTCAAGGTAATGAAAATGAGAGAACACCCCCGGTGCGTCTTTATGCAATCATATTTTTAATAGAAAGTGAAAAGGCTTTCCGTAAGGACATGGCCTTTTACATTAAAAATTAAGAATTTAGGAGGAATTGATTTATGGCTTTTAACCCCCCGGCAAAAATGGTCGCTCTCGTGGGTACTGCGGGAGTCGGCAAGGCTAAACTTTCGATATTCAACCTGCTGCTTCGAGGATTCATGGCAGGCGCATACATAGCCATCGGAGCGGCATTGTGCACCGTATGTTCCACCGGCGCAGAACCGATTCTTGGAGCCGGCGTTGCAAAAATGATCGGCGGCGCCGTATTCCCCGTCGGCCTGATTGCCATCGTTTTGACCGGCATGGAACTTTTTACCGGAGACTGCATGATCGTCCCCATGGCCGCCATGATGAAAAAGATCACCTGGGGCGCCGTATTAAGAAACTGGGTATGGGTCTATCTTGGCAACTTAGTCGGTTCACTGGCTTACGCGTATGTCATGGTCATCGGGCCCTTTGTTAACGGAACGGCAGAGGGGATGGTTGTAAACGCGTTTGGTATGACGGCCATCAATATTTCGGTGGGCAAGATTCTGACTTACAAGGCAGTTGGAACCGCGGGCCTCTGGTCCTGCTTCATCAAGGCCATCGGCTGTAACTTCCTGGTCAATATCGCTATTTTGCTTGCCATTACAGCAGACGATGTAATCGGCAAGTTTTTCGGCGTCTGGTTCCCGATCATGGCCTTCGTCGCAACCGGCTTTGAACACTGCGTAGCCAACATGTATTTTCTTCCAGCCGGAAAGTTTCTGACCGACTGGTACCCTGCCGTGATCGAGAAAAGTGCGAATGCCCTTTTGATCAGCAACGGCGGCCTTTCGTGGGCTGATATCTGGATCTGGAATCTTATTCCTGCAACACTGGGAAACATCTTCGGCGGTTTTCTTTTCATCGGGATTGCTTACTTTCTGATGTTCAGAAACGACCTTCCGAAGGACTAGAGGTAACGAATGTCCGTATTCGCCTGGGTAACTTTTGCCATCTGTGCTGTGGCAGTGGCCCTGCATTACCATGCAACAGGCAACGAACGTTTTTTGTGGTTTGCCATCCCCGGTTTGATCATGCTGCTGGTGATTCCCATGACTCTCGCGTGGATGAGCCGCAAAAGCCTTGCCGAGGCGAACGAGCAGTCCTATAAAAATGCGCGCCCCTGCAAACCAGGAAAAATCACGCCGGCGATGATCGGCAACGCCGTGCGCATATCCGGTGCGGTACAAAAGATCAGCTTCAGATGGCTGAACAGACCGCACTTTCACATTAAAGACGAGACGGGAGAAATACGGGTCATCATGTTCACGACCCCTTCGAATCCAGTGGTCGTCGGAGACAAGGTAGAAGCCGTAGGCATTGTGATGAAATATCCGCTGTCGAAAGAGCGGATAGCCGTATCAGCCGTCAGCGTCAAAAGAATTTAACTTTAAGGAGAAAAATCATGGACGGAAGAGAAGCAAGATTGGTATTCGGGTTTCTTTTATTGGGACTCGCTCCCATCCTGGCCACGGCGGCAGGCGCAGGCGCAGGAATCATTGTTTTCGCAGCAGGCCTGTTGGCGGGAACATCTGCTGTCGTTTGATAATAAAATGATCGAGAGGGGAAAGTGACGCCGCAGACCGTCGCGTTGCTTTCCCCCTGTCTTAGCAAAAATATCCCCGTGATATCCTTGCTGTATTCTATCCCCGCTTTTACGGATAACCCCTCGCGGGACTTGATAGCTCCTGCCGGCATCGAAAAGCGTTACCATGGGTTTCCCCGGCAAAAACAACGGCATGTGCTTTGGGATCGTAACGACTGACCATAACATGCTCCTGTGTGAGATTTGATCCGATTTTAGATTTTGCGATTCGCCCGCAGAACGGGTTATTCACGAATCAATCGTTTTTGAATTTCTTGACCAGACAAGAAACAATGAATAGCCGTTCCCTTCCCGTTTCATACTTTCCTTTTGACATTTCCATCATGATCCGTTACCTTAACCTAAATTTTGTGCTCTGAAAACATCGTCCATTTTTTTATCTCTCCAGAATTGTTTACGGAATCATAGGCCTGCAGATGAAACAATCTTCCAAGACAAAATCCGAACCCATCGCAGAGATATCAACCCTCAGGAAGATAAATCAAAAACTGGAAAAATCGGGAGCAAAGCGCGAAGGCGCCGCGCATGAACTTCAGGAATCAGAATTCAAAACATTGTTCAACGCGGCTTCCGAGGGAATACTCATAGCCGAATTAAAAACAAAGCGTTTCAAATACGTCAATCCTGCGATCTGCAGAATGTTTGGATACCTGGAAGAAGAAATGTTGCAGTTACAGGTGAAAGACATTCACCCTGAAGAGTCCCTAAAAGAAATACTTGCTGAATTCGATGCCATAAAACGGGGTAAAAAGACCTTGGCACTCAATATCCCCTGCCTGCGTAAAAACGGTTCTATTTTTTATGCCAACATCAGTGAGGCTTCTATTGTCCTGGATGGTGTAAAATGCAATGCAGGGTTTTTCACCGACGTCACTGAACGCAAAAAGGCAGAAGAGAGTCTTTCCAAATCCGAAAAAAAATTCTCGTCCATTTTTCATATGAATCTAGATCCTATCGCCATTACCGATGCAGCGACTGGGTTATTATTTGATGTGAACGAGGCATTTGAGTACTGGACCGGTTACTCCCGGGAAGAGCTGATTGGCTTTTCATCAAAGGATCTTCATATATGGGTCAATTTCGAAGACCGTGAAAAGATAATAAACACATTGACGGAATCAAAAGCAGTCTATGGCGAAGAGATCCTGATGCGCCGGAAGAACGGTGAAATCAGGAATATGATTTTCTCAGCCCGTTATGTTGAAATTAATCATGATCGTTACCTTTTGACACTTGCCCATGACATCACCGACCGCAAAAAGGCTGAGGAGGCACTGCGGGAACGCGAAGAAAAATTCCGGCATCTTTTCGAATCTGCCGGGGACAGCATTTTCCTGCTGGATAACGATGTCTTTATTGACTGTAATCCAAAAGCCCTGGAAATATTTGGCTGTACCAGGGAGCAGATCATCGGTCAGCCTCCTTCAAGGTTCTCGCCCGAGCTTCAGCCTGATGGAAAGTCCTCAAAAGAACAATCCCTGGCAAATAACCGTGCAGTGCTCAAGGGTCAGCATCGGTATTTTGAATGGAAACACTGTCGTTATGACGGGACATTGTTTGATTCGGTATTTTGAATGGAAACACTGTCGTTATGACGGGACATTGTTTGATGCGGAAATCAGTTTAACGGCCTTTCTGGAAAGGGGTAAAGCATACATTCTGGCCATCTGCCGAGATATTACCGAAAGCAAGCGTGCTTTGGAGGCGCTTCATGAAAGCGAAGAAAAATATCGCACCCTCATTGAAAATGCCGGTGAGGCTATCGTTGTTATCCAGGATCTTAAGGCTGTATTTCTCAATCCCGTAATTGCCGGGATGACAGATTATACAAACGAAGAAATCTTATCAATGCCTTTTGTCGATTTCATCCATCCCGATGACCGTGAAATAGTCAAGGACAATCACATCAGACGTCTCAATGGTGAAAATGTTCCTTCCAGATATTCTTTCAGGCTTTTAAATAAAAATGGCGGCTTCCGTTGGGTAGAGTTGAACGCTGTCAGGATAAACTGGAAAGGGAAGCCCGCTACTCTGAATTTCATGATCGACATCACCGAGCGCAAGTTGAGCGAAGAAAATGCAAAGGAAAGCCATGCCCTCCTCCGTATTGCGGGTGAAAAAGCAAAACTGGGCGGATGGAACATCAATCTTGAAGAAAACCGTATGATCTGGTCCGATGAAGTGGCGGCCATTCATGAGATGCCTATCGGATACTCACCGCTGCTGGAACAGGGCATCAGCTTTTACGCTCCGGAATGGCAGTCAAGGATCACAAGGGTATTTACAGATTGTGCGCAAAAAGGAATTCCCTACGATGAAGAAATGGAGATTATCACCGCCAGAGGAAAAAGACTCTGGGTAAGAACCATGGGAGAAGCGGTAAAGGATGACACAGGTAAAATCATCAAGGTGCATGGCGCGTTTCAGGACATCACCGACCGCAAACAGATAGAGCTCGAACTGCGGGCAAGTGAAAGTAATTTTCGCAATTCTTTTAATGACTCCCCGCTGGGTATGCGTATATCAACCATAGAAGGTGAAACCATTTATGCCAACAGGGCGATTCTGGATATGTACGGTTATCAAAGTATTGAGGAGCTGCAGAAGAAATCCATTAAAGAACGCTACACTCCGGAAAGTTATACCGCATGGCAGATAAGAAAAGAAAAGAGATTACAAGGTGAGTTTGGCCCATCTGAATATGAAATAAGCATCGTGAAAAAAAATGGTGAAATACGCCATCTGCAGGCCTTTCGCAAGGAAATCTTCTGGGATGGCGCTGTAAGGTATCAGATTTATTATAACGATATCACCGAACGTAAACGAGCGGAGGAAGAAAAAAGAAAACTTGAAGAACGCCTGAATCGGGTGGAAAAAATGGAAGCCCTCGGACAGCTGGCCGGAGGAGTTGCTCATGACCTGAACAATGTTTTAGGGGTCCTCGCAGGCTATTCTGAACTGCTGCTGATGGAGATCCCTGAGGGACAGCGGGCGAGAAATCACGCTGAAAAAATTATGCAGTCCACGGAGAAAGGAGCCGCGATCGTTCAGGATCTTCTTACACTGGCCAGACGGGGAGTGACAAAAACAGAAGTGATTGATCTGAACAATATTGTTTCAGATTTCTTCAAAACACCGGTGTTTGAAAATATACAGGGCTACCATCCCCATGTGAATTTTAAAATCGGATGTCAGGAGGCGCTGCTGAAAATCAAGGGCTCTCCTATTCATCTGGAAAAGACATTGATGAATCTGGTGTTAAACGCGGCGGAGGCTATTTCCGGGAATGGAGAAGTTACGATCCGGACAGAGAACCGGTATCTGGAAAAGCCCATCTTGGGCTATGATGAGGTTAAAGAAGGGGATTATGTCGTCCTGACTGTATCCGATACGGGAACGGGTATTCTCGCCGAAAACAAAGAGAAGATATTTGAACCATTTTACACGAAGAAGATTACGGGCCGGAGTGGAACCGGCCTGGGACTGGCAATTGTGTGGGGAGCGGTGAAAGATCACAAAGGGTATATTGATGTGCAGACAGAAGTTGGACAAGGCACTACCTTTTCGCTTTATTTCCCGGTAACACGCGAGGAAATGATTGACCCTCAGCAGAAAAAGTGGATGGCAGCGTACATGGGACAGGGAGAAACTGTGCTGGTGGTGGATGACATTACCGAACAAAGAGAGGTGGCTTCCGCGCTGCTTCAAAAACTCGGGTATGAAGTTCGTGCGGCATCCAGTGGGGAAGAAGCCGTGGAATACCTCCGGCAGAACAAGGCAGACCTCCTGGTTCTGGATATGATTATGGTCCCGGGAATCGATGGTCTGGAAACCTATCAGAGAATTCTCGAAATCAACCCGAAGCAGAAGGCTGTTATTGTGAGCGGGTTTTCCGAAACGGACCGCGTCAAAGAGGCGCAAAAACTGGGAGCTGGCGCATATGTCAGGAAACCTTACGTAATGGAAACGCTGGGCATGGCCATACGCAATGAACTCCAGCGGTGACATTGCTACTCGTTTATCGTTTACCGGTCTTTCGGCAGAGACATTTTTTGAAGCTGTTTTGCCTGAGTGAACAGATCCTCGCGAAAATCTGAAGAAAATGGCAGTAAATGCCCCTTCCCCTGGAGCAGCTGCAATCGCGCGTTCGCCAGATTCGCTGACAGATGACGGCCAAACACCTGCGGCACGAACGCATCCGCATCACCCTGTATGATCTGAACAGAATTCTTCACCTCATTCATCTCAAACCCCCAATACTGCCACTGCACCTTCAGATCCTGCACGGCTCCTTCACTGCCCTGCCGAAGCCCTTCCTGCTGGGTACGCATGAACAGACAGGCCCTGGCAGGGGGATCGAGCATCCGACGATCAAATAGCGGCATTTTCTTCATGGCCTCACGCAGGTAGAAATCCGGTCGATGAAGATCCACACGCCGCACTCCCCAGACCGTCAAGCTGAACGCCAAAGGATGATTTTGTGCCAGCTTTGCGCCTGGAAGACCCTTGTCCGCCATGAACTGCTGTGCGTCAGGGAAGCGGGAAAAGTCCGTATAGCCGGAAATGGCAAAGGTAAATGCCACTCGTTGTGGAAAGTAGTAGTTTGTCGCTATGACAGGCGGAACCCCGCTGGACCAGCCGATTAGTCCGAAACGTACGATCTTTTTCAGATCAGCCAGTGCGGCCAGGTCGTCGGCAAAATCTTTGAGGGAATAAGGCTTGATGAGGGGCGATTGTCCAAAACCGGGGCGATCGAATACAATCAGGCGATAACCGAAACGGCGGGCATCCTCATCCAGCAGGGCCAATTCCAGGCGGGACCCCGGATTCCCGTGCGCGTAAAACACAGGGAAACCCTTTGGATCACCGGCTTCCGCAATAGCCAGTCGGTGACCGCGAACATTCAGCATTTGAGTGGCCGGTTCCTGTTTCGGAATACCTTTGCACACGGTCGGCTGCAGCAGTCTGTCTCCCTGCTGCCCCAGGGCTGCAGGTACCACGAAAAAAAGCACCAGCGCGGTTACGAACAAGCCTGTTTTATTTTTCTTCGGCATATTTTTTACCCTGGCAACAATGATTGTCATTCCTGCACGGAGACTGCTTCTCATTGTCATTGCGAGCTCTCACAGGGAGCGCGGCAATTTCTTTGTTCTTCAATAGACATGAGATTGCTTCGGTCGTCGTCCTCCCTCGCAACGGGTAACCCAAAGGGTCATGACGTTGCCAAACAGCCTTGTTGACGGGACCGCAAGAATATACTGGATGCCGGATAACCTGAAGGTCATGCGTTTAAGTATTATTTTATTTGGATGGTACCTACGTTGTTAACGCGCATATTGTCGATAAAGACCGACCCCATGCTGTTTCCCGCGCCCGGTTCCCCCCCGATACGGATGGAGTCAATGCTCATCCTCTGTATCTGGATGCTGGAATTGATTTCCTGAACAAGAACCGACTTTCCAGCGGTTGTTCCATCATACGCAGGAAACACGTTCGTAGTGAAAAGGGAATCTCCCTGGATGTTGCCCTTCAGATCAATGTCCATAAGACTGACATAGAAGTCGCCCATTTGCAGAAATACATTTCCATGGTTGCTAAACATTTCCCCCGTGACATAATCAAAATAGACGTTTTCCAGGGTGATATTAAATCCCAGCCGGGTGAAATCGTACAGGGCATTTCCGGTTGCCTTAGAGGTTCCTTCCTTGAGGTTGTAAGGCACCCTCTTCAACACGATGAGGTGATTCATCTGTTTCCCGGGTACATTCGGAGATATTGACAGTCCGCTCTGAGCCGCAACCTCGGACAGATCATTATCGCTCATTGCCTGTTCGTCCGCGGCTATGGGATGAGATTGAACAAGGAACGCCAGACAAAGAAAGGGGACAACTTTGCGAAGAGTTGCTTTCATCATGACCTCCACCTTCCCTGAAGGAGGGGATGCGATTTTGCCTGTCCGTTATGGTTGAACAATCAACGCCTTTAAATAAGCAATCGGCTTTTTGGTTTCTTATCAATGAATCAGGGGGTTGTCAAGCGGGGGGAAAGACTCATCTGTGCAAAAAAACAATCATGGTCAAATGAATACTTTATTTTTGGAATCTTTATGGATATACTTTATAAAATTAATCATTTGGATATTCCTATCCGAAATGGTTCATTTTGTCTTTATTCATCATGGTTGACGAGGCGGGAAACAAAAGATGCAAGACTCATCCACGGCATATCAGGCACTGGTCGAAGAAAATGCCTTATTAAAGCAGAAAATCCGGAAACTGGAAAAAACAGCAGAAAGGAGAAAAAAAACAGAGGACTGCCTGAGGGAAAGCGAGGCAAAATACCGGGCCATTATCCAAAACATCCAGGAAGGCTATATTGAGACGGACCTTACCGGAAGATGGATCTTCATCAATGACATCATCCCCAAACTGCTGGGTTACTCCCGAAAGGAACTGATGGAAATGCCTAACCCCATTCATCAGCTGCAGAGTGAACCAGACGCCCAAAAATCCTATCAGGCCTTCAGAGCCATATACAAAACAGGAAAACCGCTGAAATCTTTTGAAATAGAATTAATCAAAAAAGACGGCACCACCGGCAACTATGAAATATCGGTATCTCTGATGAAGGATACCGGAGGGCAGCCTGTTGGATTCCGTTGTATTTCACGCGATATCACCGAGCGCAAGATGATGGAACGCGCCCTCAAGGAAAGCGAAAAACAATACCGCGTGATTGTCGAAAACATGTACGACAGCATCTGGACCATGGACATGAATCTGCATTTCACCTATCTGAGCCCTTCCGAAATTCACACGTCCGGTTACACACCCGAAGAAGTCATGCAATTCCCCCTTGAAAAATTGATGACGCCGGAATCCTACGCCGTGGTGAAAAGGATTCTTGGTGAGGAGATAGAACGTGAGTTTGGATCAGGACCGGTCGATCTCAATCGCAAACGAATTCTGGACATAGAATTATATCATAAAAACGGAGGCACTTACTGGCAGGAGACCACCGCTTCTTTTATACGGGATGAAAACGGCAAACCCACGGGGATCGTGTGCGTCGGCCGGGACGTTACAGCGCGGAAGCAGGCGGAGAGCGATCTGCAAACGGCAAGAGATCACTTGCTTCAGGCGGAAAAGCTCTCCGCGATCGGTCAATTGTCTGCTGGTGTCGCCCATGAAATCCTCAACCCCGTGAACATCATATCCACAGAAATACAGTTTTTGCAGACGATGGAAAACCTGCCGCATGAAGCGCTGGAGGAGTTGGAGATCTGCATGTCCCAGATCGACCGAATCGTTGCCATTGCCGATGGTCTCAAGCATCGGTCGAGCATCCCTGAAAAAAGAATGGAAATGGCGAACATCAATGATGTCATCGCCGATATCATGACTTTACACAAATCACAGTTGATGATAGATAAAATAGAAACGGATCTTCAGTACCATCCTGATTTACCGGAAATGCTCATGGACAGAAAAAAGATCGAGCAGGTGATGCTGAATCTGATTTCGAACGCCAGGAGCGCCATGGAAGGAAAAGAGAAAAAAGTCTTGCGCATATCGACGGACTGGGAATCACATCACGATCACGTCAGGATTATCGTGGCAGACACGGGTCATGGCATCAAGAGCGAACACATGTTGAAAATCTTTAGTCCGTTTTTCACCACCAAGGAGCAGGGAAAAGGAACCGGGCTGGGCCTTTCCATATCCTACGGCATCGTCAAAGATCATGGCGGTAAAATCTGGGCAAAGAACAACAAATGGGGGGGGGCGTCTTTTCATATCATTTTCCCCGTAAGAACGAGCCACAGATCCTGAACAGCGATGACTGCAGGGAGAGGAATTTGAAAAAAGTACTGATTATTGACGATGAAATTTTTTTCTGCAGAGCCATCAAGAAGAACCTGGAATTGAAGGACGAATTTCAGGTGCTGTCCGCAACGCGGGGGGATGAGGGGATATGCCTGGCGAAAGATGAGCAGCCGGATGTTATCCTGCTGGACATCATGATGCCCGGCATGTCCGGAACCGAGGTGACGGATATGCTGCTCGCGGACCCGGTTACCCGCTCCATCCCCATCATCTATATAACCGCTATCCTAAATGAGGATGACATTCAAAGAGGCGCCGGCATCGTCGGCGGCAGGGCCTTAATTGCGAAACCCGTTAAAATCGATGAACTGGTCAAAAAAATAAACGCCGTCTGCTAGACTGTCGGAAATTCGCAACATCCAACGGGCCACCATACGTGTCAAGGCATTTAACATGAATGACAGCAAGACGATCCGGCAACTGATGCAAGAGCTCGAAGCAATGCGCCAACAGGTCGCCCGAATGAAAGAGTTGGGAAAAAGCCGTCGGCAGAAGGAAACCGCGCTCCGGGAAAGCGAGGAAAAGTATCGCGGAATTTTGCATAACATGGATGATGCATATTACGAAGTCGATTTGAAAGGAAACTACGTTTTTTGCAACGAAGCGATGCTCTCAAAAACGGGCTACTCCAAGGAAGAACTCGCTGGTATGAGCTACAAGCAAATCGTCAGCCGCGAAACGCAAGAACGGGTGAAACAGGTTTTCCAGGACGTGTACAAGACAGGCCATCCCATCCGTAATTTTGAATATGATCTGATCAGAAAGGACGGGGACAACAGAAATTTCGAGGCCTGGGTCAGTCCGATATTCGATAAAAAACACAGGCCCATCGGTTTCAGAGGCATGGCCCATGATGTTACGGACCGCAAGCGGGCGGAAGATGAACTGAAGGAAAGCCAGGAACGGCTCAAGCGAAGCGAGGAGCGTTACCGGGTTATCCTCGACAACATGGAGGAAGCCTATTACGAAGTGGACCTGCATGGAAACCACACGTTTTATAATGAATCCACGTTAAGAAATCTGGGTTACACCAGAGAAGAAATGCTGGACATGAACTACCGACAGTATGTTGACGAAGAGAATGCACAAAAGATTTACGAGGCCTATCACAGGGTTTTTCATACAGGAGAAACCATCAAGGGAATGGACTGGGTACTGCGAACAAAAGCAGGCAAGAAAATGCCCGTGGAAGGATCCGTATCACTGATGCTGGATTCGCAGGGCCATCCCATCGGGTTCAGGGGGGTTGTTCGCGATATCACCAAACGCAAGGAGGCGGAAAAGGAGCTTCACGAATCTGAAGAGAAATACCGGCTTTTGGCCGAGAAAGCCATGATGGGCATTTTCTGGATCAATGATTCGTTCCAGTTCATCTATGTCAATGATCATCTTTGCAAAATATTGGGCCGATCAAGAAGCGAGGTTCTTGGCAAAAATTTCCGTAAGATTTTATCCGACAATTCCCTTCATCTTGTTTCGGAACGCTACGTACGCAGGCAGCGGGGCGAAGATGTACCAGATCGATATGAGATTGAAGTTGTCCGTCCGGATGGTGAGGTGCGCCATATCGAAATGATGGTGGCCATCATGCTGGACAAATCTGGAAGAATGAACAGCATAGGACAGGCCATTGACATCACCGAGCGCAAACGGGCGGAAGAAGAACGGGAGAGGCTGCAGCAGCAATTGACCCAGGCCCAGAAAATGGAATCCATTGGACGCCTGGCCGGCGGTGTGGCCCATGATTTCAACAATATGCTCGGGGTCATTTTGGGTCATGCAGAAATCGCCATGATAAAGGCTGATCCTTCACAGCCATTTTATAAAGACCTTGTTGAAATCTCTAAAGCGGCCGGGCGTTCCGCCAATCTCACACGGCAGCTTCTGGCCTTTGCCCGCAAGCAGACCGTTACACCTAAAGTGCTGATCCTGAACGAAGTTGTCGAAGGCATGCTCAAAATGCTCCAAAGACTTATCGGCGAGGACATTGAGCTGGTCTTGTTACCCGATTCAACCCAGGCTATGGTCAAGATGGATCCCGGCCAGATCGACCAGATTCTTGCCAATTTGTGCGTCAACGCGCGGGACGCCATTACGGGTATCGGTAAAGTTTTCATCGAAACGGGTAACGCGGTTTTCGACGAGGACTTTTGCAGCAGTCACATCGGGTTTTCTCCCGGGGACTACGTGATGATCGCCGTCAGAGACAACGGTTGCGGCATGGACAAAGAGACGCTGGAAAATCTTTTTGAACCATTCTTCACGACCAAGGACGTCGGGCAGGGCACTGGCTTGGGACTGGCCACCGTGTATGGCATTGTCAAGCAGAACTGCGGATTTATCCATGTTGACAGCGAGCCGGGACATGGAACGACCTTCAGCATTTATCTTCCCCGGCATGTGGGCAAGACCGAGCAAACACGGAAAGATGACCAGGGAACACCGGCCATCCGGGGAAACGAAACCATCCTGCTTGTTGAGGACGAACCGGCAATGCTGGAAATGACCACGCTCCTTCTCGAACAGCTTGGTTATGTCGTGCTTAAGGCATGCACACCGGGAGAAGCCATTGATATAGCCGAGAATCACTTAGGCAATATCCATCTGCTCATGACCGATGTGGTCATGCCCGAGATGAACGGCCGTGATCTGGCCAGAAAAATCCTGTCTCTTTATCCAAGCATCAAACGCCTTTTCATGTCCGGCTACACAGCCGATGTCATCGTCCATCAGGGTGTGCTGGATGAGGGCGTGCACTTCATATCAAAACCCTTTTCAGTAAAAGGACTCGCCGACAAAGTGCGTGAAACGCTGGAGTAAGAGGCCTTAAGGATCTGCTTTGCCAACAGCAAACCGAACTTTACCCTGTTAAATATGAATGTTTTTGGCAGCAATCAGAAAAATCCGGAGGCAATCCGTCGCGGCGGGTAACCATCACTCCCGGAACAGTTCATACCAGGTTGCATTCAAAGGATAACGCGGCGGCACTTCGACAGGCTCAGTGACCGCACTCCGCAGGCGTATTATTGACGCGTGACCTTTAGGTTATGCGATGCCAACAACGTTAGCCAAAGACCGGATGCGCGTTCCGCAAGGAAGCGCAAAAGAAGCAAGTCCTTCCCTATCGGTAGCTTCCATTCTGAAATTGGCAACTACATGCGACTTGGTATCAGAACAAACAAAGGCAGAGCCATACGACCCTGCCTTCTCATTTTAATATGGTGGAGGTGAAAAGGTTTGAACTTATGACCTCTTGAATATTACTATCCAAGCGCTCTCCCAGCTGAGCTACACCCCCACACCGTTTTCATTTAGTCGGTTACCTGGAATATGTCAATTCTTCTTTTCTGTTGATCCCTATTCTGATGAAACCCTCCCCCTCACAAACCAAATCTCATCCGATCATCGGCTGATTATACGTAACATTTTTTTAAAACAGGTTGTTCTTGCCTTTCCTGAGAAGCATACTGTCTGTTTTCCCGTTTCTTTTCCAGTTTCCAGAAGTAACGGATCTTGCAGACTTCACCGATGGGCAATCCCGTCATCTCCTCCAGGTCCGTAATTCGAATGTTAGGGTTCTTATCAAGTTCATTCACAATGATTTGCTCCTGATGACTCATTCTTTCACCCTGCCTTTCCATGAATAAGAAACTGTTTTATTCTTTTACATTTTTCCTTGTTCCTTTATATCCAACCCGTCTTCGTTCCGATATCACAATTCTTATACATTGCTGAAAAATTTACCGATCCCCTTTGTAACCATGGAAACTGAGCAATACCCCCTTACTGAGGAGATATGTGGTATTGATGTATTTTGGGCTTCAATAATGAAGAGTGAGTATTGGATTCCTTGAAATCTGCCATAAAAAATGACGATCCTTCAGGAAGTCCTTTTTCTTCCTTTGACGCTTCGCCTGACCTGCCTCCGGATGCGCGTTCAAATGATTCCTCAGAAGATATTCCCGGATGATTTGCCGCATGGAAATTACGTTCATACTTCTGTACAAATCTCTCCAGAGCGCCTTTTAATTCTTTGGCCATATTCTGGGCTTCTTCCCCGTTTTCACCGGTGATATCTTCATAAGAATCGTTTCCCTCTCTGCCAAACTCTGCGATCATTTCCACGGCCTGCAACAATACGAATTCAGGATTCAACTTTTCGCCAATACGAAGTCTTTCAATGACTCTCTCTTTCAGCTCATAAGGCGCATCTCTCTTCATGAGCTGAATGGGAGATGCAGGAACCAACTCGAATTTCTTCACAAACTTTTCCAGTTCCATCTTTAACCGAATGGCGAATGTTTGCGCTTCCTTTCCCCTGATTCCCACCAGTTTTTCATGTAAATCCTGACCAAATTGATTGAAGTTTTCTAAGATTTGTTTAGCCCGTGCCAATACATATGATGGAGTGATCTCTTCGTCTTCCTGTTTCGCTTCCCATACCTCCTGATAAAGTACATAAGGTGCATCTTCTTCCATCTTCTGAATCATCTTTCACCCGTCCTTTCCATGGGAAAAAACAAACAAAACAATGCATCAAATAAGGTACGTTTTCAATGCTTTAACTCTTAACTCAGCATCAACAAAGAAGGCTCCTCCGGTATATTCGCCACCACCCGGCAGCTGCATCAAA
>JAQVLL010000255.1 GCA_028704195.1 Smithellaceae bacterium | reverse complement strand
ATCATCCTTTTTAGCGTCTGCACCACTTTCCGCAGATGGTTTTTTCTCTTCTGGTGGGGTAGGAGCGGTCTCTGCCATGAAAGGTGCATCCGATTTCGTTGTTCCGTCAAACCGTGTCATCGTTTTTAAACTTTCCAGAGGTTTAACACTTTTCGCAGAAGTCACCCTCGGTATAAAATCTGTTTTTTTATCCTTGTCAAATGAGATGGCTGATGACGCCTTCTCCTGAAACACGTCTTTCCTGCCGGTACCAGCGCTTTTTAACGGAACAGCATCATCCCCTTCGGGGATGAATGCATTGATGCTCTGGGGCTGCGGTTTATCCTTACCGGCCTTGGGCCTGAAAAGATCTTCCGGCATTATGCCCGGTTTTTTAATCGTTAAACCCGCCGCCCGATCAGAGTCCGCCGACATGGATTTATGATCTGACTCAGATGGAGAAGAGGCTTCTTTCGTCTGGACGGTGTCTTCAACGGGAATGGAACTTGATGCTTCATCTTTGGCAATCGCAGACAAAAAAGAATCCAGCTCCCGCTTCTCTCTTAATAAATCATTCAAATCAATTTTGTTGTCCATTCAAACGTCCTTCTTTTCGCTTCGACAGGGAGTTTATGATCTTGTTTTCCGAAAAGCACTATTTTTTCTTTTCAGCCTTGTTCTTCTCTTTTTCTTCCGGTTTATGATGTTTCTCTGGCGCGGGAATACGGATGATATCATTGCAGACACGACAAATAAAAATCATTGCCGAACCTTTTATCTCGTCAGCTTCAATGACATATCTTTCTCCACATTCCTCGCAAAAAACAATCATGATTATAATACCTGCCGTTACCTTCCGGCTAAAAGATATTAACTGCGTTCCTCAATATTAATAGGCATTTAATTAGCATCTGTCCTTTAAAAGGTCAACCTTAACTTTTTTAATTCACTGCGTATTTTTCAGGGAACGAATTTCTTCTTTCAGGGCATCCAATTCAGATTGGAACATGTTTTTAATCTCTTCCAGCGCGCAGGAAAAGGCTTCCCGGGTAGGCTGATCGTTTATCTCTGCCAGTATACCTTCCATCTTTTTACTGTACCCCAATGGCAGGCTTGCTGCCATTGGCGCCGGTTCAGGCAGGGCGGTAATCTCAGGTTCCTTGATTGCTTTTTCCGGTTCGGCCTCCATCTGGGCTTCCTGCTGGAGAGATTCCTCAACAGCGGCAGCAGCAAGGATTGGGGCTTCAGAAACCGGTTCTTCTTTGACAGGCTCGAAACCTTCAATCTTTAGTTCTTCCTTTTCTTCTTTGACTGCCTGTTCTTCCATGACCTCTTGCTGGACGGTCTCTTCAACAACAGGCGGAGCAACCGCGGCCCCGGAAACGAGTTCTACATGGGCAGGCTCAATCTCCAGAGGTTTGATTTCTTCTTTTTTCTCTATGATGGATTGTTCTTCCGGAAGAGGTTTGCCTTCTGAAGGTTTCAAAGCTTCTGTGACGGCTTCCGTAATCTCAAGTTCTTCGGCCTCTTTGGCAACTTCAAATTCATGAAGGTCGGTGCTGTCTACCCAGGCCCTGTATCTTTTAATATTGTCAAGTAAAATCGTATACTTCTTGGCCTCCGGCATTTTATCCGTCACCATGACATTTTCGAAATGGTCATAGACGGATAGTAGCAGGTTAATGGAATCCTGACTGGACATTTGTCCTCTGACCCTGACGTATCTCCCCAGAAAACGGATAATTCTTAAGAACCCCTGGACAATGCGATCTCCTGTAAAAGAGAAATATAATTTGTTGATCTCATCTTCCAGTTGCTCAAGGATGTGATCGTTGATTTCCCATTCAATGGACAAAATAACACTTTTCATGTCCTTCAGGGGCGAATTGTAAATGGATGATGACGGTGTGGAAAGATCATCCAAGGGTGAACGATATTCGGATGACGGCACCGCGGAAAGATCATCCAAGGGTGAATGATATTCGGACGGCGGTGGGGTAATATCTTCCGGAGGTTCAGCAGGCACAACCTTTTCCTCCGGCCCGGCCCCTTCAATTTTTTCCATAACTTCAGCAGGTTTTTCAACTTCCCGCGTGGCAAAGACATCTTTTTTTTCCTCCTCGCCAAATATCGCCGAGAAACGTTTTTCAATTTCAGAAATAAAATGTGATTTATCTGTTGCCTGAATTGGTTCAGAAGAAGGTTCGGGTTTGATTTCGGGCGCTTTTACTTTCTGGATTTCCGGGATATCCTCTTTAATGTCCGGCGCAACATTTTGAACAGTTGCCTGGGAAGGCTTAGAGTCTTTTTCTGTAACCTTGGGGGTACTTTCAGCAAAGAGACTGTCCAAACGGTTTTCTACTCCTTGAAGAAATGATGACTCTTCATTGTTTTTCATATTATGGCTCCTGTTTCAGTTGCTTTTCCAGAGACGACATCGTGTCGTAGATTATTTTTTTCAGGGTCAGGATAACGTTATCCCCCTCTACGGCACTGGCTTCGAATGAGGGAACTTTCAATTCCGCGTTCAGATCATTCTCCAATGTTTCAACGTCCAGAATTTCAATTCCTTCCTTGGCAAGATCCCTTTTATTATATTGGATAACAAGCGGAATGTCGCGGATATTTTTATTATAGAGTTTAAGATTTTCTTCCAGGTTCTTGATGGAAATAATGTTTTTGTTACGACGGTCTGCCGCGGAATCGGCAACAAACACAACCCCGTCAACCCCTTTTAGCACCAGGCGTCTTGTCGAGTTATACTTTACCTGTCCGGGAACCGTGTAAAGCTGAATTTTAACATCGTAACCGCTGATTTTACCCATGTCAAACGGGAAAAAATCAAAAAACAATGTACGGTCGCCTTGTGTCTTTACTGTAACCATCTCCGAATTGATCTGAAGACGGCATTTATCGTATATATACTCAAGATTTGTTGTTTTGCCGCATCTTCCAGGGCCATAATAAACGATTTTGGCTTGAATGACCTTGTCCTTTAAATTTATAAACGCCAAACCTACACCCCCTGATATCCCAAAGCCGCCATGCGACCATGCATCTTTTTATTTGAAATTTTTATCATTACAGAGCTAATAATTCTACCAACTCTTCTACAACTTTTGACATTTTCAGCCTGAGGAAACCGAGAGAAATCTGGTTATTGAATATATTCACCAGCAGCAGTTCCTCATTGACCTTGCAAAAGTAAATATTCTCTTTTTCACCTTTATGGAACAAAAGAGAAAACTCATCTTCACCGACAATTTTGGCCATACAACTCATTGCTCCGAAATTGGCGGCGGCAAGCGCAGCAAGTGAATAGAGATCCACCGTCTCGTTTCCGTTATTGATCGATGCTATTACGTTGCCGGCAGTATCGATCAGCATCACGCTCTGAACGCCGGAACCAATAAGATTTTCTTTTAAAACGTCATCTATCTTGTCTAGTTGTTTTTGGCCTAAAATCATATGGTATGTCCTTCATTCAGAATTTTTAATATAAGGCAACAAAAATAAACATACATTACCGCTTAAATTGATTTCCCGTCAAGCCCTGCAAAAAATCACTTTCAACATGACGGGAATGCATAAAACAAGAAAATGCTTAAATTTATGGAATGCTATTATATTTATGAATTTTTTTCAAGGATAGAACTTGCTATATCTTTCATTTTTTTTATCAGATCCTCTGTATCTTTCATCTGGGTCGCCTTATTTAGCGAAATTCCCGTCCTGGTGGCAAGTTCCATACGGCCTTTAAGGCCTGTTTGATCCTGAACAACTTCAAATATGCGAACAAGTTTATCTCCCATGATCTCTTTCCCCCTCTATTTACCTTATGAAACAACGGCATCTTCAAAAGCGTTAATGATTGCCGGCAGCACAACGTTCAACAGAAGGCCCAGCTTAACCTGCTTCTTGTTGACGGTTACTGTCCACTGGTAATCACCAAACGGAATAACCAAAACCGCCATCGTGCCGGCCACATCAACATAATAATACTGGCCTAATTCCGCCGGATAGGTTTTCAGCGCGTTTCGGATAAACGCGGTGGCATCGTTTAACAACGTCGCTTCAGCGATATTGGCCTGGTCCGTGGCAACCAGCACCTGGCCGTCTTCCGTCATGATAATACAAGAGGCAATAAACCCCTCACCTAAGTCCTTTTTCAGGATCTCCATACAAACATTTACTTTTTG
>JAQVLL010000254.1 GCA_028704195.1 Smithellaceae bacterium | reverse complement strand
TGGAAAAAGCCTTGTTTTGCTCCTGCTGGGCCAGCAGGTCCAGACATTGAATCAGCGGCAGACCGGCATTGATCATCGTGGAAAAAATCCGGCAGAAAACGACAACTTCCTTTTCTTTCACTCCACCCGCCAGAAAAGGGAGATATTCCATCAGGTCTTTCGGTTTGCTTTTGACTTCGATAGACTTAAATCCCTGTTTTCTCAAAAGAGCTCTGAGAGCTGCTTCATCAGCCGCCTCCATTTCGCCTTTTTTTACCTCATCCTTTCTCGTTGTTCCTTCCCAAAGGAAAACCGGCATAATTGAAAGTCCTTTCTTTAAGGGATTGCTTGTTTACTTTATATCATAAACTATCTTCCATGTAGTTTCAACAAGTTAAATTCAAAAAACAATTTTTTTTCATCTTCGGTTCTAAAAGGAAACAACCTGGAACCGGAAGTTTGACACACCCCAATGATAAAAAGCATCTGAAGAAACAATGCCCCTTCGATATTACCCCTCACTATCAGATATTTTCGCCATGCGATGCAGAAGAAACGCATATTGTATGATCCCCGCGGCAACAGCGACGTTGAAAGAATCAAACTTCGCCGCCATGGGAATGGTCACGAGAAAATCACATTTTCTCTTCACCAGCGGCCTGATTCCCCGGTCTTCACTTCCCAGAACCAAAACCGCAGGCACGTTAAAATTGTGTTCCCTGATGTCCTTCCCGCCATGGGCTTCCGCACCAAAAACCCAGAACCCTCTGTCTTTGAGATGATCAATCGTTCGGGACACATTCGTCACACGGACAATGGGCAGCTGGTCGGCGCTGCCGGCTGACGATTTCATAACCGTCGGCGTAACAGATGCCGCACGATCCACCGGGATGACCACACCGTTGGCACCCAGGCAATGAGCGCTGCGGATAATAGATCCAAGGTTCTGAGGATCGAGAATACCGTCTAGAATCAATATTAGATCGTGTGACATGCAGGGGTTGCGGTTTTGAAGCAATACATCCAGATCGGCGTATACAAAGGAATCACGAAAACCGACAATTCCCTGATGGTCCGTACGACCCGTCAATTCATCGAGGCATTGACGACGCCTCCATTCCACGGGTACTTTTTTCCGGCGTGCAATGTCAACAATTTCTTTAACAGATGGGCCACTGCGTCCTTCGGCGACAATAATCCTTTTCAGGGGCGTACCCTGACTTGCAAGAAGCACTTTAATGGGGTTGATACCGTAAACTGCTTCCATTTTTTACCTTTTATCTGCAGATGGAAATGATTATGTGCTTTCTCGTGAAGCCAGACCGCTGGTAATTTCATCAATAATCCGGCAGCATGCGGCAATCGGGTCCGGGGCATTGCGGATAGGCCTGCCAACAACGACGTAGTCAGCTCCTGCCCGAATCGCCTCAAAGGCGCTCAGAGTCCTTTTTTGATCATCTTTCACGGGTTCGTCGGTACTTCGAATACCGGGCGTCACGATGACAAAATCTTTGCCACAAGCGCTCCTGATGGCGGCAATGTCCCGGGGCGAAGCCACAACGCCCGTAACTCCCGCAAGATGAGCCATTTTCGCCAGGTGCATCACCAGCTCATCCGTGGTTTTTTCAAATCCGATTTCCAAAAGATCGCTGTTGTTCAGACTGGTCAACACAGTCACTGCCAGGACAACCGGGCTTTTGATCCCGCGCCTACCCGCACAGGCGGCCACGGCATCAACCGTTTCCCGCATCATCCTGCTGCCGCCGGCTGCATGAACATTGAATATATCCACATTCAATGCCACCGCGGCCTCGGCGGCACGGGCCACCGTGTTGGGAATATCATGAAATTTCAAGTCAAGAAAAACCCTGCGTTCCCTTTGCTTGATGATTTCGATAATCTTCGGCCCAACCGATGTAAACAATTCTTTGCCTATTTTAAACATACCGACATGGCCGGAAAGAAGATCTATCCAGGACAGGGCCTCCTCATAGCCCGCGGCGTCGAGGGCAAAGATCAGCTTATCTTTGGGGTTATTACTCGAGATACTCTTCATCGCCGATGAACTCTGTATTATCAGGAATCGGTTTAAAATCCTCCTGAGATCCCTTCAAAAACTCTGGATGGGCATAAACAACTTTCCCCGCGGCAATTTCTCTCAATGCCAGAACGATCTCCCGGTTTTTGCTTTCCATGAACGGCCTAGAACCCTTGAGCAGCTGGCGTGCCCGCTGGGAAGCCAGCGATACCAGGCCGAATCTTGTCTCGGCCACCCTTAATGAATCTTCTATTGTAACTCTTGCCATAAATCCGATACCTCCTCAACATTCCCGAATGACTATATTAATCAATCTTAAAAACACGATCAATTTTACCGTGCAGACGTTTTGTTTTGCATTTCTCCGCACGGTAAATGGAAATTATCTGCGAGACCGCTGTCTCCAGATCTTCATTAAATATCGTATAATCATACCATAAAACTTCCTTCAATTCACTATTGGCCTGAGCAAATCTTATTTTTATGGCCTCCTGACTTTCGTGTCCCCGTTTTTTCAGGCGTTTCAGGAGTTCATCCGGACCGGGTGGCAGCACAAACACAAAAACAGCGTCCGGAAACTGTTTTTTAATGGCTTTGGCACCGCGCGGTTCAATATCCAGCAGAAGGTCTTTTCCGCGATTCAGGACATCATTGGCAGCTTTGACGGATGTACCATAAAACTGTCCGTAATTTTCCACCCATTCGACAAACTCACTTTCATCAATCCTTCGCTGAAAATCTTCACGGGAAATAAAATGATAATCTTTACCGTCAATCTCGTTGGGTCGGGGCATCCGCGAGGTATGTGAAACGGAAAACTCAAGCTCGGTACATGCAGCAAGCAGCCTTCTGCAAATGGTGCTCTTCCCCGCGCCGGACGGTGCCGAAACCACGATGATTAGCCCCTTATCATTCAATGTCTTACTCAATATTCTGTGCCTGCTCACGCAATTTACCCAGTTCACTCTTCACTTCAATGACCTGACGGGCAATTTCCAGATCATTTCCTTTGGAACCGATTGTATTAATTTCACGGTTCATTTCCTGCAAAAGGAAGTCTATTTTCCTCCCCTCCGCTTCATCACTCTGCAACAGGGCTTCGAACTGACCGATATGGCTCTGCATACGAACAATCTCTTCGGTAATATCACATCGATCCGCCATGACAGCCACTTCCTGGGCCAGACGGGAGGCGTCAAGCTCCAATCCCACCGTCAGTTCCTTAATCCGTTCTGTCAAACGTTTTTGATACTCCAGCACAACCTGCGGCGCACACAACCGAATTTTTTCCATGATTTCACCAATAGCCTGAAGCCTCATCTGCATATCCGAGAACAGCGCGATTCCTTCATCCTGTCTCATATTGACCAGTATCGACAACGCCTCCTGAAGCATTTTCTCCACCGAATTTAATAAATCGGCATCCAGCTGGGTTTCCGCAGGCGGCGTGAAAATGTCTCGAAAGCTGACAAGGTTTTTGAGGCTAATGGGCTCCTGAATATTGAATTCTGTTTTCAACTGTCTCAAAACATCAAAGTAGCCACGAGCAATGTCCATATTCAAATTCACTTTTGATGCATCGCTAACGTCTCCCTCTAACCGGATCGAAACATCAATACGGCCACGTTTGAATCTTTCCGCTATTTTCTTTTTATACTCCATTTCGAGCGGGTAAAGCGAAGCGGGCATCCTGAGGGCAATTTCCAGAAAACGATGGTTGACCGATTTGGCTTCCACAATAATATTCCGCCCGTTATAAAGACCCTCCACCCGGCCGTAGCCTGTCATACTTTTAATCATATCAAACCTTCTTGTGAAATTATGCCGGTTTATATCGGCTCAAGTTTTTAGCTGCAATAGATATCTCGCGCGGATCACTTCCAGCATTGCCAGTTGTTTCTCGTCTGCATAATCCGGATATGTCCAGGGCATGGAACAAAATTTCTTCCCCTGGTAGATCAGCGTCAAGTCCGCATAAATCCCGCTGCGCAAATAAGGCCTGTGAGTATACCCCTTACCGGTAGCCAGAATCAGGTGCGCCTGCGAAAGATATCCCGGATCAATATTCACCGTCCTGTGATGATCCACGGCCGTTTCTTGTTCGATTTCATTGGTCGCGAGCTTAATATCCGGTAAATTTTCCGGCCGGATCAGCTCTTCCATG
>JAQVLL010000253.1 GCA_028704195.1 Smithellaceae bacterium | reverse complement strand
CCTGGGATCTTGCGCGCGCCAAAGCGTTCGCGGACGCCTGTTACCAGAACGGCATCGAATGGCTGGAGGAGCCACTGGATTCAAGGAACTACGACGGCAACGCCGAGCTGAAGAAATATTCAAAAGTCAAAATATCGGGTGCCGAGCTGAACTACGGATGGGACGAGATCAAAATCATGTTCGAAAAAGACTGTTTCCACATTTACCAGCCCGATGCGACCTTTGCCGGCGGCATCGCCCAGGTGAAGAAGGTTATCGACATGTGTCATGAAAAAAAACGGTTTTACACGCCGCACACCTGGACCAACGGGATAGGATTTTACGTCAACTGGAACATGGTGCTGGCCGACCGGGAAAATGCCCTGCCGCTGGAGTATCCTTACGAGCCGCCGTCCTGGATCCCGCAGTACCGTGAAGGCATCATCGATCCGATCCTCCCGGACAAAAACGCGATGCTCCAGCCTTTCACCACACCGGGCCTGGGTTTCACCATCAACGAAAGGTTGCTGAGAAAATACGGAAAACGATTCTTCAAACTGACCGAAATGGGACTGAAGATCAAGGTCATCCGTGAAAAAGGCCTGAAAGCGGCACTGGCGCTCAAGAAGAGAAAAGAGCAATAAGGACACGGCGGGCGGATTGTGCCTTATTGAAATAAACAATCCGGGAAGGTCAAATTAGAATTTAACACATGCGCCGGGAAATCCCCTTCCGAAAGGTGGGGGATGAAAGGCGTTATTTGTGACTTCTATTGCGTAATCCGGAATAAAAATATAATATATACAGTCAGTGTGGTGTTCCGGTAATGACGTTGCAAGATGTCTTTCGAGCACAGCGGAGAATCCTGACAAACACAAACCACCAGAAGATATCTTCCGTCAGTCGATTTGACGAAGACTCATTCGGCACGGCGCCCCCATGAGGAGAATAAGACATCATGGCACGAAAGGCTCATATACTTGATTCATTTTTCAACCCGCGGAGCATCGCCCTGTTCGGCAGCATGCAGGAAAACTGGTTTTTCGGCGCCGGTGTCATTATCGGCGATCTGTTGAAATGGAACTACAAAGGGCAAATCTATCCTGTTCATCCCACCGCACAAACCGTTTACGGCATCAGGGTCTATAGAGACCTGAACGACGTGGAAACTGTTCCGGAGCTGGCTGTTATCGTCACATCCTTTAAACATGTGCCGGGTATCCTTCGCCAGTGCGGGGCAAGGGGTGTCAAGGCCGCTGTCATTGTCTCCGACGGATTCGGTGAAGCGGGACCGGAAGGCAAAATCAGGCAGGAAGAACTGATCCGGATCGCCAAATCCTGCAAGATACGCATTATGGGACCGAACACGGTCGGAATCTTCAATTCCGAAAGCTGGTTCACCACCGTTCCCTACGACCGGGGCTACAAATACAACAAACAGGGGAAGCTTTCCATCATTACCCAGACAGGCATGTACAGCCCCCAAGCCATGGCCTGGAATGAATACGAAGCGGGAATCAGCAAAGTGATCGATCTGGGGAACATGTGCGATATTGATGAAACGGATTGTCTGGAATATCTGGCGGATGATGAAAGCACGGATGTTATTTCCCTCTACATGGAACACTCCAGGCGACCGGAAACATTTCTGGACGTCCTGAAAAAAGCCTCTTTGAAAAAGCCCGTGCTGTGTCTGAAGCCGGGTGGATCTCCCGGCGCCGCTGCCGCCATGGCCTCCCATACCGGCTCAATGGCCGGCAATGCAAACCTGTATGAGGCATTTTTGAAGCAGGGTGGCGCCCTTCCGGTCACAGAATATGAAGACCTCCGTGATTGCGCCACCCCGTTTCTTCGTTATCCCCTGCCCAGGGGAAACCGTCTTGGTGTCCTTACCTTTTCCGGGGCCATTGGAATCCAGTGTATTGATGCGGCTGAAGCGGGCGGTCTGACGCTTGGAGTGCTTTCCCCCAAAAGCCGTCAACAACTTGCCTCCATAAGCGATACGCTGGGCAACCACCCCGTTGATGTAGGCCCCGCTTCTGCCACGGCAGGCATTCAAATCTTTGATATGTACAAGAAGTGCTTCAATATCCTCAGAGGGGATGAAAACATTGATTGCATATACCTCAATGCCTATATATCACACGGATTGAAACCGGCTTATTACGAGGAGTTGCTCGGCCACATCGGATCATGCCGGGAAAAGCCGATCGTTTCCTGGTGTTATGGGCCATCGAAACAACTGGTCATTGAATTCGGAGAACTGGCCGAGCGTTTCGGCATCCCCTTTTATTTGACGACGGGCAAAGCCATCCGGTCTCTTTCCTACATGGCCAGGTATGCCCGCTGGAAAGCAATGGTGTCGGCACCCGCCCGGCATTAATTGGATGTGATTGGGGTCATGATTGTTGTCAAATCTTTATTCTTGACTTTTGACAGGCAGTTATTCAGCGAGATCAAAGGCCTCGCAGCGCTTCCACCCCCTGGCCCAACGACGGAAAACACTTGAGACCAATTCAGGAAATTCCTGGGCACCCGTCTGTATTCGATGAAGGCCACAAACGGAAATATGGTATGGAACCGTCCGGCCCGGACATAACGACCGGGGCCGATGGCTCAAGCAAAAGGAATGTCTGTCCCGGATATTTGACCCCAAAAAAATGCGGCACAAAAATGCCGCCTTTTTCTTGCAGGGTGTTTTCCCCCGCCTTGCTGTTGATCATTCAACCGGTATGCTTCCTGCCACTTTGGAACTGAAGCCCTTGTCTCTCTATTCTTTCTTGCCGCCTGCACTTGATGATGTATCAGTAGCAGTTGAAGTGCCGTCGGCTGACGTTTCTTCCTTTTTCGCAGTTTTGGCTGTATTTGTCTTTTTCCCCGCATAGTCGGTTGCATACCAACCGGTTCCCTTCAGGGTAAAGGATGACAGGGACATCATTTTCTGAACTTTCCCCTTGCAGAATTTGCATGTTTTCAGATCGGGCTCAGTAATTCCCTGAAACGCTTCGAATTGTTTCCCGCACTTTTTACAACGATATTCGTAGATAGGCATAGTAAAACCCCCTGAAATTAATTATATAAATCATTAATCGTGAAAGCATCATCAAAACAGTCCATAATGATTTCCAGATCATTTTGTTTTACCGGCTGCAGAGTGCTTCTGGTCAGACGGTGGACGATCTTTTCTTCCTGCTCTTTTTCTTCCTGCGGCGCGTTAAAATCGATAGCGCCGGCGCCAAACCGGATCACATGGATCAATTCATGAACTGCAATATACAGCATCAGAGGTTTTAATTTTATAAATGAATTTGCCCTGTCCACTGCATCCAGAATGCTGTTGTCCTGCAGACATATTCTGTAAAAATCAAAGCCTTCCCGGCCTTCCGGCTTTGGATCGGAAGGCGAATCGTAAGAATATTTGCAAAGCTGCGCGAACGCGCCGTCTTTTACTTCATGCTGCTCTAAAAACGCAAGTGTTTTTACATCATACCTGTTTTTGCGAAATTCATCACCGCTCATACGAAAATGTTGAGATACCAATCTTTCCGCATCGTTAAATGCCATGGAGGCAACCGGCAACTGCGCTTTATCAAAACAACGAAGCATAATAACACCATAATTCCATGAATCTTTGTGGCGGTAATATATTCATTTCAATTTGAACTGTCAATATCGGAAATAACAGATTCAGAAAATGCTCCTTAACGAAAAAACATATTGTTTTCATGCTGTTTTCGACACAAGGAATTTCTTGTCAAATGAAGTTGGCGATGCTATGAGCAATACATATTTATTATACGGACCTCAAAGGAAATCTATCCGTGGCTACTTCTGGAAACAACATGACCCCATCGGGCAACAAGACAAACGGAGAACAAATTTCGCCTGTCCTGCGTCCTTTCACTTTTGTCGGCCGGACGGTCATGGATTGGGTCAACAGCATGGGTGCGGCGACTATTTTTCTGTTCCTTGCGTTCCTGAGCGCCCTCGGGCGCAAGCAGCTTTTCAAAACCATCCAGCAGATCTATTATATCGGTGCCAGATCCATTACCATCATCATGCTGGTCAGTCTGTTCACCGGTATGGTTCTTGGACTGCAGTCTTATCATGCGCTCCTTAAATTCGGCGCGGCAGGCGCGGTTGGCTCACTGGTCTCCCTCTCGCTGATCATGGAATTAGGTCCGGTGCTTACAGCCATCATGATC
>JAQVLL010000252.1 GCA_028704195.1 Smithellaceae bacterium | reverse complement strand
CGGCAAACTGACTCCTCTGGCCAAACCCAGCATCGATACCGGCATGGGACTGGAACGCCTCACCGCCGTCATCCAGGGCGTCAAAAGCAATTACGATACCGATCTGTTCGCGCCGATCATCCGTTTTGTCGAAAAAGCATCCGGCAAAATCTACGGTAAAAATGCCGATCATGATATTTCCATCCGCGTCATTGCGGACCACAGCCGTGCAGTCACTTTTTTAATCGGTGACGGGATCATGCCGTCAAACGAAGGCCGCGGCTATGTGCTGCGCCGCATCCTGCGACGCGCAGCCCGCCACGGAAAAATGCTTGGCATCAACAAACCGTTCCTGAATGAGGCGTCGATGGTTGTCATCGACATGATGAAATACACGTATCCGGATCTGGCCGACAAGGCATCCTATATTACAAAAGTCATCCTCAATGAAGAACAGCGTTTCATGGGGACGCTGGACGCGGGGCTGCGCGTTTTGCAGGAAGAAACAGCGGCGCTTAAACAGGCGGGCAAATCGGCTTTGCCGGGCTCACTGATTTTCAAGCTCTATGACACTTTTGGATTCCCGACCGACTTAACGGCGGACATCGTCAAGCGTGACGGCTTTACGCTGGATAATGAAGGCTTTGAGGCCGAAATGGAGCAGCAGCGGGAACGTGCCCGCGGCGCATGGAAAGGAAGCGGCGAAGAGGCCGTGGCCGAATGCTACCTGAAAGTATCAAGTTCCGGAATCCTCAGCGAGTTTTGCGGTTATGAAGGCGTGACCCGGGACCAGGCGAAAGTGACCGCCATCCTTGTGGACGGAAAGCCCGTTGACATCGCACGCAAGGGGCAGCAGGCTGAAATCGTTTTGGATGCAACACCTTTCTACGGCGAATCCGGCGGGCAAACGGGAGACACAGGATACCTGGAAGGAACTGACTTTAATTTCAACGTATTGGACACAAAAAAGCCGGTCGAGAACTTCATCGTCCACAAGGGCGTGGTGAAAAACGGCGAAATCAAAGTCGGCGCAACAGCCAGTTTAACCGTCGATCTGGAAAGACGAAAGGCCATTGCCGCCAATCACTCCGGTACACACATTCTTCAAGCGGCGCTCAGAGCCGTGTTGGGGGACCATATCAAGCAGTCCGGATCACTGGTCAACGCCGAGCGCCTGCGTTTTGACTTTTCCCACTTTTCCAAAATCAGTGATGAAGAGCTTCGACGTGTGGAAACCATTGCCAACGACATGATCCGTAAAAACCTGCCGGTTCAGACGGAAGTCTGCTCGTTGGAAGATGCCCTCAAGACAGGCGCCACGGCGGTGTTTGACGAAAAATACGGCGCGACCGTGCGCATTGTGAAAATGGGCGAAATGAGCATGGAGCTTTGCGGCGGAACACACGTGGAGCGCACCGGGGACATCGGGCTTTTGAAGATCGTTCATGAATCGGCTATTGCCGCAGGCGTTCGCAGAATCGAAGCCGTCACCGGCCGGGAAGCCGTTTTGCACATTCAAAAAACCGAAGAGGAACTAAAACAGGCGGCGGGCCTGTTCAAGGTCGGACACTTCGAGGTTTATGACCGTGCCGAGAAACTGCTCAGGAACGTCAAAGAACTGGACAAAGAAATTGAAGTGCTGAAAGGCAAGCTTGCCGCGAAGGACTCCGGAGACCTGATGAGCCGTGTAAAGGAAATTGCCGGGGTGAAAGTACTGGCGGAGGAAGTGAACATTTCGGACGCTAAAACCCTGCGCGACTTCGGCGACAAGCTGCGCGACAAAATGGCGTCCGGCATCATTCTTCTGGGTAGCAGGACAAATGACAAGGCCATGCTCCTGTGCATGGTCACGAAAGACCTGGCCGGGAAATACCACGCGGGAAACATCATCAAGGAACTGGCCCCGATCATCGGCGGCAAAGGCGGCGGCCGTCCCGACATGGCCCAGGCCGGCGGCACCGAACCGGAAAATTTGGATCAAGCGTTTCCAGCACTGGAAAAGCTTATGGCCCAGTGAGATATTTGCCATCCTGTGCCTGACGTTATCGCTATGAACGGCCAGACCGTTATATTAAAAAAGCGGGGAGGGAAATGTCATGACATCCAATGAAAACCGAAATCTTGTTTTAGCGGCAATCATTCTTGGAATTTCTCTAATTGCGGGACTTGCTCTGGGGGGATACTTTGTTGGAAAGGGTGTTACCCGTTTCAAGTCGGACGCCCGCTCAGTCACAGTCAAGGGCCTGGTGGAAAAAGAGGTCAAGGCAGACCAGGCGATCTGGATGTTGAGTTTCAGGCGGGCCGGTGAAGATATCATGGACATTCACACCAAAATCACCTTTGACCGCGACACTACCGTTGCCTTCCTCAAAAAGCAGGGCTTCAAAGATAAGGAAATCAGCCGTCAGCCGACACGGACCATTGATAAACTTGCCCGCGAATATAGCCAAAACCAGCCCGGTGATAGATTTCGATATGTTGTAACCAGTTCCGTGAAGGTAACAACCACAAACATCGATCTCGTAACCAAAGCACTGGGGGCCACCGAAGCATTGCTCAAATCCGGCGTGTTCCTGGATGGACAGCAGGGAGAAGGTGTGGCCAACCCACGATATGTTCTCACGACGTTTAACGATCTGAGACCGCAGCTCCTTGCCGAAGCCACAAAAAACGCCCGTCTCATCGCTTCACAGTTTGCCTCTGATTCCGGCGCCACGGTCGGACGAATTTGTTCTGCAAACCAGGGTATGATTCAGATATTTGGCAGCGACGGCAATGATGAATCAGCCCCTTACAGCCCGACAAGCACCCCTGTGAAAAAGATAAGGGTTGTCAGTACCTTTGCGTTCGAGCTGAAATAGCTAAATCAAACATCTCGCAGCAAACTGTCGAGGTATGAAATGAATATTACGATTATGCAGCAAGCTACGGAGAATCAACGATCGTCACGCAGCGACGGGTTTTAAAGTATGTTTCACCCGTCGAGACCCTTTAGCTTTTCGATCACAGCTTCGGCTGAATTTATCGATAAACCTGATCATTTCCGCAAAAGGAGGAAATCATGAAAAAGATAAGCGCAATCGTGTTCTGCATCATACTGGCGGTTGTTTTAATCAGTTTTTCAGCCTTTTCCCAGATTGATATTCCCACAGTACCTCTCGTAAAGCCGATTAACCCGAAACTCATCAAGGTCAGTGGAAAATGGAATTATAATACGACAATGCCAACGGTTCGGGGAATCTGCCCTGCCGGCAGCGCGGCGTCGGGCACATTGACGATCAGAAAGAGCAGTGGAGATCGTCCTTACATTCTTACTTTTCAATCAGGCAGAGTGTGTAATCCGGCATCTCTATGCACCTTCCACGGCAAATTGTCTGGCAATGAACTTGTTTTTGTCAACGAAGCAAGGGTGGACGATGAGGGCGGAGAAGTAACGAACGCCTTCCGATTGACCGTTTTAACCAATGGACTGGCAACCGGGGAAGCCAGTTCGCGGTATCTCCATCCCGAAGGCATGGAGTGTCACTGGAATTATGGCATTACATTGGAAAGAAAAACCGGAAAATAAAAAATGATTGACGAATGAACACCTTCACATGGTGGATCGTTTTATTCCTCAAAGAATGCGTCTCAGCCCCATCTACATAAAAAACTGACGCATCTCCAAAAAGTGTTGATCAGGCCCATCAAACACCTCTTAGCGAGCTGTCGAGCCATGAAATGAATGTTACGATTTGGCAGCAAGCTACGGAGAATCAGCGCTCATCGGGCGGTACAGCGGGATTAAATTTCACGGTATGATTTGTTCAATTCATACGCAATAACGTCTTAAATATCGATCATTTAGATTACCGGTTCAACTGATATCATTGTCCAGACGTTGGCATTTTCAACTATGAGTTCTAAATCTATTTACGGCTGTTTCTTATTTAGAATTAGATTCGTGGCATTTGTCTTGCATTATTTAACAGGTTTATTTATATTCTTTAAAAGGTGAAGGTGGATATTTCTATCGGACGCAGTTTTTGATGGTTATGATATCTGTATCGAGGTTTTGCATGTTTCATCCTGTTCACCGGTCAAATGCTGAACAATGGATACACGATACGGGTTATGAATTCGGCAAACCCTAGAATTCATCTGAACGGGAATCAAAATTCGTCAGAGAAATAACTGTCAGTAATCATCCCACGGAGTCAAGTGTGTGAAT
>JAQVLL010000251.1 GCA_028704195.1 Smithellaceae bacterium | reverse complement strand
CCATAGATTTCATTAATGCCCAGACCGGTTTTTTTCAGGAAATGCGTTGCGTCAGAACGATTCAAAACGCCCGAAGAGGAAAAAGCGATTCTCAGCGATGGCACAGACAGATTGTCAACTTTCAAGGACCGGTAGTGAATCGGTACGCTAACCAGCACGCTGGCCTCGTGCCGGTTGATGACGGATATGATTTCCTGCGGAAATGTGTAAATTTCCGGCAGCACACGCGCATGGGCCAGAAACGGAGTCAGGATGGAAAACAGCAGGCCGTAAATGTGATAGGGTGGAACGGTTGCGATAAAAAGGTCTTTTGACGAAAGCCCGTATTTATCCCGCAGGTAAATGGCTTCAGCCAGCAGGTTGCGCGGCGACTTAGACCAGACCTTGGGTTTGCCGGTTGAACCGCCGGTGAACAGTTTTAGAAAGGGCTTATCGGGATCGCGCATGTTTTCAGGATTCAGATCGCCGGGATTTCCTTTCGAAGGGGTGATGATCTCGATGTTGGGCATCTCTTCGGGATGATCGGAAATGGCAAAATCAAAACCGACTGCGTCGTACATCTCCGCCAGGGCATGCGAAGAAAGAGAATGAGGCAGAATTAACTTGCAGGCACCGGAAAGAGAAGCCAGAACGGAAGCGGCAGTCACCGCCTTGTTTTCCGTGCACAGGCAGACGGATTTTTCCGTGCCGCGCCTTGTCAGGGTTTTTTTCAAACCGGCGGCCAGCTCAAAAATCTCGCCGTAGGTATATCCGCCGTACGTAAACTCTTTCTGGCAGAGCCTCTTTGAAGGGGCCAGGATATTTTTATAGGCGCTGAGAAAAGGGTCTTTTGTTTCTATGGTCATATTGATTATAATTAATGATTAATAATTATTTTTTTGCTTATCTATAAGAAACAGGGGGAAAAAGCAATACAGGTTTTTTAAGAAAATCGAACCCCGAATGCCTGGCTGTCTGATTCCGGATGATTCATGACGTTTTTTTGTTGACATCTGCGCTATTTTCTCATTAATTCAAATAAAAAAGAGGTCAAATAATGATTATCGATATCGAATCACTGATTCCGCATCGTGAACCGATTAAAGTTATCACGGAGATACTGGAGATCACGGAACATGGCGGCAGTTCCACGGCTGTTGTCAATCAGGACTGGCCTCTCTGCGACGGTCAGTCGGTCAATTCAATGGTTTTAATTGAAGCCATTGCCCAGACATCCGCGGCAGTGGAAGGTCATAAACGGAAAGTAAGCGGCAAGGATCCTATCAAGGGCTTGCTGGTCGGCATCAAGTCTGCTGAATTCAACACGGACAGGGTTGCCCTGGGCACCCGGATTACCGTCATTGTTAAAAATCTGAATGCGTTTGAGAGTTACGCTGTGATCGAGGGTGTGGTAAAAGCAGGAGATAATCTGCTGCTGACGGCAGTTCTTCAGGCCGTGCGGCTAAACGATGAAGAATAAAAAATTCACACAAGGAGCATAATTCAATAATGGAAGAAAGAAAAATAGCAATTGTGACAGGGGCCAGCAGGGGGATCGGTCGTGCGACGGCTGTCGAACTGGCAAAGACCGGTTACTATGTGGTGATCAATTATAACTCCAGTGAGGCGGCGGCGGCTGAAACGCTGGCGCAGGTTCAGGCCGCGGGCGCCCAAGGCGAAGTGCAAAAATTTGATGTCGCCAATGCGGACGAGGTGAAAGAAGCCCTGGCAAGGATCGTCGGGGAGCATAAGAGAATTGATGTTCTGGTCAATAACGCCGGCGTCACCGCCGACGGACTGTTCCTGATGATGGGGGAAGAAGAATGGCACAAGGTTATCGATACGATTCTAAATGGATTCTATCATGTGACCAAACCGGTCCTGCGCGAAATGGTCAGGAAGAAACGCGGTGCGATTGTATCCGTCTCTTCCATATCGGCCATGTTGCCCAATCGGGGCCAGGCCAATTACGCCGCAGCAAAGGCCGGAATCATCGCCGCCACGCGCTCGATGTGCAAGGAAGTGGCGCGTTTCGGCATTCGGGTCAATGTGGTTGCACCGGGACCTGTTGACACGGACATGCTAAGCAGCATGCCGGTGGATGAAAATACAATCAAAAGCATGATTCCGATGGCCCGTGTCGGGAAACCCGAGGAAGTTGCCCGTGTGATCCGCTTTTTATGCTCCGATGACGCGTCCTATATCACGGGACAGGTGATTGGCATTAACGGAGGGATGTTCTGAAAATGACATGGTTTCCCTATATGAAAAAAGCAGGTATGGTTTTATTTGTTTTGCTTATTCTTCCGGCCGTGAACGTCCAGGCAGATGATTTTGCCAGGTTGCGCAAAGATTCGGTTCGGATTTCGACCATTTCCGCGAATTTTGTGCAAAAGAAGTTTATGAAGATTCTGTCCAAACCGCTTGTCTCTGAAGGGAAGTTTTATTTCGCCGCTCCGGATTCCATCCGCTGGGAATATAGCAAGCCGTTAAAAAGTGTCGTTATCTCCGATAAAGGGAGAACGAAACGCTATATAGCCTCCGGTGGTAAAATGGTTGAAGATGAAACAGGCGGCGCGCAGGTCATGAAGCTTGTACTTGGTGATGTCGCAGGCTGGATGAACGGCAGGTTTGATAGCAATCCGTCCTTTACCGCCGTTCTCAAGGAAGGTCCCAGTACGCTGATTACTTTGACACCGGTAGATAAAAGAATGGCCGGCATAGTCGAGAAAATTGAGATTACGATTTCCCGAAAAGACGCGTCCGTCAAATCGGTGAGGATTGTGGAGAGCGCCACCGCTGAAACCCGGATCGATTTCCTGAATGCTGTCATCAATAAGGGCATTAATCCGTCTGTCTTTCAGGATGTCGAATGAAAGGCCTTTTTTTCTTACTAGGTATGTTTCTGCTTGTGTCCTGCGCGGCAATGCCGGCCATTCACGAACCATCGTCGGAACGTGCGGGAAAATCCATCACATGTCCATCTCCATTTCTTTTGGAAAAAACCCGTCTCATCCATGCGATTGAAGTGCGCATGGCCGGAAAACCAAAAACCGCTTTGATTGGCGTGACGCTTGCGGACCCTGTCAGCCGGATGTTTTCCTGCGCCATGATGAGCACGGAGGGCATGGTGCTTTTTGAAGCTTCCTCGGGGCCTGACGGTGTGAAAGTCCTCCGGGCGCTCCCGCCCTTCGATACGAATGTTTTCGCGAGTAACATGATGGACGATATAGAACTGATCTTTCTTACGCCTGTGGGCGTGCTTACCCGGAAGGGTGTCTTTGCCGAGGGAGAGAGAGTTTGCCGTCGGCACAAAGAACAGGGCGGATGGGTTGATGTGCTGGCAGGCCGTGACGGCCGTATTCAAGTCAGACGCTACTCGGAATTCGGTGTTTTACAACGTACCGTAAATCTCGAGGGCAATGCCCAGAATGCTTATGCAGTCATTGAACTTCAAGCCATAGATTTTGTGAATTACACGCTGATCATGACCCTGATCGAATCCGAGGTAGTCAGGGACATACCGCCAGTGAAGAGGTAAAAAGGACTTCGCCCATGAAGGACCCGATTAAGGGGAAGGATATCATTATTATCGGAGCGGGCATTGGCGGTCTTTCCACGGGAATTCTGCTGCTGCTTTTGGGTTACCGTGTCACGATTGTGGAAAAAAATCGTAAGCCGGGCGGCCTGATGCGTTCGTATTTGCGCAGGGGTGTCGATTGTCCTGTAGGCGTGCATTATGTCGGCGCGCTGGGTTCTTCCGAACCTCTGGGAAAGATGTTTCGCATCCTGGGCATTTCCGTGGAGGATTTGTTCTATCCCATGGGATCGACCGGTGTGGTCGACCGGTACCTGTTTGATGATTTTAGTTTCGACCTGCCTCTCGGCATGGACGCGTACGAAAGAAATTTGAGGCAGGCCTGTCCGGCGGAAGGCGCCGCGCTGGATATTCTGATGAAAAGCCTGCGGGAGATTTCCGGCAGAATGGAGGATTCGTCCTTCTTCCTTAATCAGGGCGATCCCTTTCAAAATATGGATTTTTTAAGGCCGATGGGGGAGCTGCTCGATGAGATTCAGGCCTCTGCCCGATTGCGTGCCCTGCTCGCGGTGCCGTGCCAGCTCATCGGTGTTGATCTCGATGATTGTCCGGTGATCTTTCATCACATGGCCGTTGCCGGTTATTTATTTTCGTCATGGCGTTTGAAAGACGGAGGCGGCA
>JAQVLL010000250.1:3504-4218 GCA_028704195.1 Smithellaceae bacterium | reverse complement strand
ATTCCGGCATGCCGGTAGAAACCGTGCCTGACTCCGGATCTTATTTTGGGGTTGGTGAAAACCGGATAGAAGAAGGAATCGCGGAAGCGCAAGGCATGATTCACAAAGGCAGGCTTCTGGAAGCCATGGAGGGTCTGCAGCAAAAGTTAAATGCCGCATCGTCCGGCAGGGAAAAGATTATCTGGCGTCTGGCGGTTGCCCAGCTACTGCTGGATGTGAAGAAATACGAACTGGCCCTGCCTCATCTGGACCAGATAATTCGTGAGATCGATATTTTCCATCTGGAAAACTACGATTCCGCCCTCGCGTTGAAAGGTTTGAAAATGGTTTGCTCCGGACTGGAATCGCAGAATGATGAATCATTAAAAAGCAAAAAAGTGGATGTACTGTATCGTATTGCGAAGATTGACATGGTGGAGGCGGTACGTCTGGGGAAAACTTGAAATAAAATAACAGAAGAAGGAGGAGGGGGACCATGGCAAAAGAACCATCTGTAGCGCCAAAGGAGAGAGTGAATATCGTATATCGCGCGTCGGTCGGCGATGTCAAAGAAGATGTGGAGCTTCCATTGAAGACCCTGGTGATGGGAGATTTTACGGGAAGGCAGGATGAACGGTCTGTGGAAACCAGGGAACCGATCAATGTGGACAAAGATAATTTCAATGACGTCATGAAAGCCCAAGGCGTCCATTTGAATTTTGCTGTTCCCAATAA
>JAQVLL010000250.1:0-3494 GCA_028704195.1 Smithellaceae bacterium | reverse complement strand
CCAATAAACTTTCGGATCAGCCGGATTCGGAACTTGATCTGCACCTCAACATTGAATCGATCAATGATTTCGGGCCTGATGCCATCGCCAAGAAGGTCCCGCAATTACGCCGTCTGTTTGAACTGCGCGACGCTTTGCGAGCTCTGAAGGGGCCCTTGGCCAATGTTCCCGAATTTCGAAAAAAAATCCAGGAGCTGGTGAAAGATGAAAATGCCAGGAAGAAGCTTCTGGCTGAAATCGGCCTTGAGGAATAGGGGGAAGAAATGAGCATAAAACAGGCAACGGAAAAAGCGGTGATGGATGAAATGGACGATCAAAAATCTCTGGTGGAAGAAATTGTTCAGGCGACAAGGCTGTGTCCGGCTGATGAGGCTTATTCGCTTACACGCAGGGGAGTGGAAGCGTTGATGGCAAAATTGCTGATGCCCGGAACTGAAACGATCAAAGTGTCAAAATTGGTCGTGGACGATATGATTGCCGTCATTGACCAGAAACTCAGCGCCCAGCTTGACGAAATTCTGCATCACCGGGAATTCCAGAAAATGGAATCAGCATGGAAGTCCCTGAAGTTTCTGGTCGACAGGACAGATTTTCGGGAAAACATCCGGATAGAAATTCTCAATGTTTCCAAAGAGGACCTGCTCACGGATTTTGAGGATGCGCCGGAAATTCCAAAATCCGGATTATACAAGACCGTTTATACCAGCGAATACGGCCAGTTCGGGGGCAAGCCTTACGGTGTGCTGATCGGCAATTACGAATTTGACATCGGGCCGCAGGACATGAAGCTTCTGCAGTATGTGTCTGGTGTCGCGGGCATGGCTCACGCACCTTTCCTTGCATCCGTCAGTCCCGCGTTTTTCGGTCTGGAAGATTTCAGCCTGCTGCCCAATCTCAAAGACATCAAATCCATCACGGAGGCTCCGCAATATGTAAAATGGCATGGTTTTCGGGAATCCGAGGATTCACGCTACATAGGTCTCACCCTGCCGCGGTTTCTGCTTCGGCTTCCATACGGAAATGACAATGTGCAGGTGAGATGCTTCAATTATGAAGAAAACGTTTCCGACGGGCACAGACAATATTTATGGGGCAATACCGCTTTTGCTCTGGCTTCCAGAATTCACGAAAGCTTCGCCCAATACCGTTGGTGCGCCAATATCATCGGACCGCAGGGTGGTGGGGCCGTTTACGATCTGCCGGTTCACCAGTTTGAGGCAATGGGAGCCATTCAGACCAAGATTCCCACGGAAGTTATGGTATCGGAACGGCGGGAATTCGAACTGGCCGAAGAAGGCTTTATTGCATTGACCATGCGTAAAGGCAGTGACAATGCGGCTTTCTTTTCGGCCAACTCAACACAAAAACCGAAGTATTTCGGCATCAGCAAAGAAGGCAAGGAAGCAGAGCTCAATTACAAGCTGGGCTTGCAGTTGCCCTATATGTTTATCATCAGTCGCATGGCGCATTACCTGAAGGTGATTCAGCGGGAGAACATCGGTACATGGAAAGAAAGAGTGGATCTGGAAACAGAGCTCAATACCTGGATTCGTCAGTATGTGGCCGATATGGACAGCCCGATGCCGGGAGTTAGGAGCCGCAGGCCTCTGCGTCAGGCTCAGGTGTCTGTTGAGGAGGTTGAGGGAGAGCCAGGCTGGTACCGTGTGGGATTGAAAGTGCGGCCACATTTCAAATACATGGGTGCGTATTTTACTCTGTCTCTGGTTGGCAAACTGGATAAGGAATAGATAAAACACCTCGAAGCAGGCTATCGAGGTATGAAATGAACGTTATTATGTCGCAGCAAACTGCGGAGAATTAACGTCCGTCCCGCGTAAGCGGGATTAAAACCAAATAAAAGGAGGAGTTGTACAATGTCATTACCAGCTCATTTGACTTTACAAGGAGAGAAACAGGGAAAAATTGAAGGGTCCTGTGAAATGCAGGGAAGAGAAGGTACCATTCTGGTTTACGCAATGGATCATGATATCCATATTCCGCGCGATCCTCAGTCGGGGTTGGGCAGTGGAAAAAGAATTCACGGTCCCCTGACGATTATGAAAGAATATGACAAGAGTTCACCAAAATTGTATCAGGCGCTTTGCACCGGTGAACACTTAAAGAACGTTACGATCAAATGGTATCGTATAAACAAGCAGGGATCGGAAGAACATTACTTTTCGCATGTTCTGGAAGATGCGATTGTTGTTTCCATCACGCCGAGTATGCCGGTAGCGTTCCTGCCCGAGAATGAGCCTTACCGTCACATGGAAGAAGTGTCCTTCACCTATAAGAAAATTAAATGGACATGGGAACCCGATGGAATCGAGTCTGAAGATTCCTGGGCTGTCCCGAAATAGACAACTCTCAAAAATTCAGCATGCCGGGCTGTTTCCTGAACTTGCACAGCAGCCTGGCATGCTGAATGTCGCGCAGATTGCATCAATGTTGGCCCATCTTCATCATGTTTTATGAAGTCCTCTTGCCCGAATGACAGATGGGGAATGTCTGTTGACATTGTTTGGCGTTTGGGTCTATTATTTTTACGTACACATCATCACCGGAAGCAGCTTATCCAATAATCACCCATCAGATGATCGGGTACTTTATGCAATGCGACGCGCAAACAAGAGAAGAATGGTTACGTCTGGAGCATGTTTTTTCCTTTAACTGTGCAGATGCGCGGAAACTGATTACCTGCTTTCATGAGGAAATGAAACGGGGGCTCACCGGACAGGCGGGTTCTCTCAAAATGATTCCCTGCTATGTCAGCCGCCCGACGGGTTTGGAGAAGGGGAGTTTCCTGGCTCTTGATCTGGGAGGGACAAACCTGCGCGTCCTGGCCGTGGAACTTGACGGCCGGGGTGGCGCGAATATTTCAGCTGTCAGCCGGTTTGTTGTTCCGGCATCCTTCATGCGCGGCAAAGGCGAAGAACTGTTCGATTTTCTGGCAGACAGTATTTTGCTCTTTCTTGAAAAGCACAGGTATAATCTCGGGCAGCAGCATGATCTGGCCTTTACCTTTTCGTTTCCCGTGGAGCAAAGCGCCCTCAACACGGGTTTTCTTCTGCACTGGACCAAAGGATTTACCGCTTCCGGGATTGAGGGGAAAGATGTTGTTGTCCTACTTGCAGAGGCGCTCGGCCGCAGGAATATCAAAAATATTTCCGTGACAGCCCTTGCCAATGACACGATAGGAACGCTCATGACGAAAAGTTATACTGATGCCTCATGCGATATGGGCGTTGTTCTGGGTACGGGCACCAATGCGTGTTATCCGGAAGACACCAGCCGTATTGAAAAATATTCGGGTTCCGATGACATGCGGGAAATGGTCATCATCCTGGAATGGGGTAACTTCAATCGGTTTGAAATGAACCGTTACGATGAGTTGCTCGACCGCGCAACCCGGAACATCGGCCGGCAGCGCATGGAAAAGATGGTTTCCGGAATGTATCTGGGAGAACTGGCTCGCCTGGTCATTCTGGATATGA
>JAQVLL010000249.1 GCA_028704195.1 Smithellaceae bacterium | reverse complement strand
AGCCGAGGTAAAATTAGCTGCCAGCGGGATCTTGGTATCAACCAGATCAATGTCCTCACGGTCATAAGGGTCATAAACAGTGATGACCGCTTCACGCGTATTGAGCACCTCATCCAGGCTGGCGCCCGGGAAGGTCATCACCGCAGTGATTGCCGGAAATGGCATCTCACTGTAGGGCACTTCTGCGCTTTGCGTATCAATAACGCGGCTGGAAGTCACCGCCACAAACTCGGCCCCCAGTCCGTCACGACGGTACTGGTTGCGCAGACCGCGAAAAGACAGTGAAGAAGCGGGTATTAAATCTTCTGGGATCGTCCGCCTTGATGCAAAACGCACGTCCCGGGTCTGTATAGTGATTTTCCAGTCTCCGGATTGAAGATGAGTATCCTTCTTAATATCAACATTCATCGGATGATGCTTGCCGTAACACTCATAAATGGCGGCAAGAGTCTGCTGTACGGCAAAGTTGTAGTAGTCGCGCACCTGTGCCTGCCGATCCTCAAGGGCTCTCATGCTGGGGGTGCGCTTTGTCCAAAACATGTATCCATAGGCGTGTCTCGCAGTCTCCAGATAAGCGTTCAGGATGCCTTCCATATGCTCCCCGTCACACCGCCGCTTATCAAGTTTTATAGCTTCCTGCAACCATAGCTCTGAAAGTGCCGATAGACGCTTTTCACTATGCAGACCGATCGTTTCCGTCAAGGCTTTACGGCAGGCAGCACCCCGGGCTTCACATATTTTCTTATCGATGCCGACCACCTGCAACGAAGCACCGGTATAAACACTGAGTTTGCCGGTCGTAAGCACGTCTCCGCGGCGAAGCGCCACATAATCACTGCTGTCCATGAAGGATACTTTGACACCGGCGCAGCCAACCGTCAGAAAGAATAAAAGTATCAACAGATGGATTCTGAAAATGATTGAAACCCGCATTGACTTAACCTTTCTCAAGTGCGACCGAAGTATACGCAGGAGGATTATGTGAGTCAAGGGGATTATGTCAATAAAACCGGAAGAGTTTACCCTGTCTTCTGATTCAAATGATGATCCTGATCCAACCTTCCCTCCTGATGAATAGTATTCAATTTCTCGAAATCAAAGAAGATCAATTCAATCAGCCTCGAATCAGTTTTCATTGACAGGAAGGGATGATCTTCATATACTTCATCCAATTTCAAGCAGCGTCCTGTCTGCGGATGAAAGGACAAAATGAAATAAACATTCTGGTTAATTCTTTTACCGGAGGATGAAATGGAAAAACTATTCTACCCGGAATCCATCGCTATTGTCGGGTTATCTTCAAGTGCACACAATATACCCCGCATTGTACTGGAAAACCTCATTCGCTGGGGATACAAGGGGCGTATTTTCGGGATCAATCCACGTGTCGGGGATTCTCATGTGGACGGCATCAAGATGTACAAGGACATACAGGATCTGCCGGTGGTGCCGGATCTGGTTTTCATTATGATTCCCGCAAGGTTGATCCCGGACGTCATCGACTCCTGCGGCAAAGCAGGAGTAAAACGGATGGCCATCCCATCCGGCGGATTCAATGAATCCGGAGAAGAAGGAAAGAAAGTTTCAGAGATTGTGCTTCAGAAATCCCGGCAATACGGCATCCGGTTTGTAGGGCCCAATGGAGTCACCGTTGCCAATACGGCAAACGGATTGTGCCTTCCGTTTGTGCCATCCTTCAGCCCACCTAAAGGTGGGCTCTCGATCATCTCGCAAAGTGGTGGCGTGGGACTCATGCTCTGGAATCTGATGACCAATGACAATGTGGGTATGGCGAAATTCGCCAGCATAGGCAACAAGCTGGACCTCGACGAAGTAGATTTTCTGGAATATTTTGGCCGTGATCCGGAAACCAAGGTCATCGGGATGTACCTGGAAAGCATTCCCCGGGGAGACCGTCTGATCGAAGCGGCCTCACGAATTGACAAACCGATCATTATCCTGAAATCCAATACGACTTCAGCCGGTCAAAAAGCCGCTATGAGCCATACCGCTGCTTTGGCGAACAATGAAGACATCATCAACACTGCTTTCGAACGGTCCGGCATTATCCGCATCAACCACTTCAATGATTTTATTTCAATGGCCAAGGTTTTCGAACTTCCACCGATGCGAGGCAACCGTATGATGATCATGTCTCCCGCGGGTGGATTTACCGTCATGATGGCGGACCTCTGTGAGGAGTCGGGCTTTGAGTTTGCCGATCCGGGTGCCTCGTTTTACGACACCCTTAAAGAGACATCCAACGCCGGCGTCATCAATTTCTCCAATCCTCTCGATATGGGGGACATCTATGATACAAAAGCATATCCTAACATTTTTTTCTCCGTAATGCATAACACTAATGTTGACGGTGCGGTCTTCGTAACCCAGTGGCCCGAAATGCCGCGGGGCGAGGATATTTTTTATAAGATGTTCCACACGGATCTTTCCAAGGAAGTGGCGGGAACGATTTTATCATCAGGAAAACCTCTCGGGATATGCCTCTTCGGTCTTTCCGCGACAATATCGAAAATCAAGCAGAATCTCGATTTCCCCATTTTCAACAATGCAGCCGAAATGATCCGCGCCTTCAAAAAACAGTATGATTATTATGCCAGAGAAACTCTAGAGTCGCCTGTTTATACACTGCCCGGTGGCATTGACATCGAATCAGCCAGGACCTGGGTCAGTAATAATCAAGGCATAAAAGGAGAGGATGGCATGGAACTGCTACGCTACTTCGGCATAGCAGTCGCCGAATCCGCTGTGGCAGCAGACGTTGATGAGGCCCAATCAGTGGCTGAGCGTATCGGGTTCCCCGTGGTGATGAAAATTATCTCTCCGGACGCCATTCACAAATCCGAGGCCGGCGGGGTCATTACAGGCATTCAGGATGCCAAGAGTGTTCACGACGCATTTGTGAAAATCCGTGAGAATCTTTACCGCTATAAATCAGATGCCCGATTTCAGGGTGTGCGAATCATGAAACAGGCAGATGAAGGATACGACATGTTTATCGGCGGTCACGTTGATGCTTCATTCGGACCCGTCGTCTCTTTTGGTTATGGCGGCATCTATATCGAGGTTTTCCAGGACACGGCCAATGTGCTGTGTCCCTCAAGTGCAGCGGAAATCGAACTCAAAATCCGGAAGCTGAAATCTTTTAAAATTCTGCAGGGTGTCAGGGGAAAAGATGCCGGTGATATTTCCGGCTATGTGAACATGGTTGAAAGGGTCACCTATCTGATGTCTCAATTTCCTCAGATCAGGGAGTTGGATATCAATCCCATCCGCGTTCTGGCCGACGGGACCGGTGTTGTTGCCCTGGATACCAGAATGAAAATTGAAGGCTGAGTCCTTGAATGATTCAGCATGTCTGCGATCTGTCCAATCAGGTTTTGTTTTCAAAATCGCTGAGGCCATTCTTTCCGGTAAACCTGAAAATATCGAAACTGGAGCACACTTTATGAAGAAACGATCAGGAATGGTTTTAATCGCTTTGCTTATTTTCTGCAGTCATCCAACATTCGCCATGACGGGGGCTGATCTTGTTGACGGGATGAAATCCTATTTAAAATCAGAAAAAAATTACACAAAAGCAGACTATTTACTTGCCGGCAACTATCTGGGATATGTTCAAGGGGTTGCAGAAGCTACGGCATCCGACTACTCTCTGCCAAAGGACATCACACCGGACAAGTTGTGTCACGCAGTCGCCAATTATCTCGAGAAACACCCGGAAAAAATGAACGAACCGGCCGCCTCCATTGTACGTGCCGCTCTTCGGGAAGTATTTCCGGTTTTTATCATAAAAAACCGGTAAAATCCTGTTGGGACCGCAAAGAAATACTTTTTTACCACATAGCAAACACGGCATCTCTTGCATAATCCCCGATAAACGCTGCTCGGAACTTACTGAAGTGGCGTTTCTTGCGATTTTAATCAGATCATACGTGACGAGCGTTAATTCTCCGTAGCTTGCTGCGATATCATAACGTTCATCTCATACCTCGGCAGTTTGCTGCGAGGTTGTTGATGCGATGATTTCGGTCCGAAAGCTCTTCCATATATACCTTGTATTATAAACGAAATTCATCCAATTTCTAAACGTACACGATTTCTGTCAAGTTAGACATAAGTCAATATTGACAGAATTGACAAGAAAATTAGTTCCTCCTATAAGTACTTGGTTAAAAAATATAACTCTTGGTCATAAACAA